>NZ_RZSJ01000008.1:0-28285 GCF_003998025.1 Mesorhizobium sp. M8A.F.Ca.ET.021.01.1.1 | reverse complement strand
GGTCCACACTATCAAAGAGCGGAGCGGCGTCAAGCAATTCTTGCCAAAAGCGGAGATAGAGTTAACGGAAAAGAGCCCGGCGACTGGAGGTCAAGCCGGGCTCTTTGTGCCGCGCAGGTGTCAACGCGGCGCGGCGAACTGGATCATTTTACAGGTGACAGGCAATGTCCAAAAGGATTAGCCAGAGACTGAGATTCACAAGCTGGATCAATCGAGGTAATTCCCTTCCACGAAGCGTTGCAGGTTGAGATTGTGAGGCTTGACGATATCGGCCTCGGGTGACCATCCGCCGCGCTCATTCTCTTGCGCGCGGCCGATTTGCAGCACGATCGATCCGCCCATGGCGTCGTTTTCCATGCCGTGATAGGCCAGAAAAGCGTCGACCAAACAGCGGCGATAATGTGCCGGGTTAGGGTCCGACTCGTTGTACCATCCGATACAGTCAAGCGCGGCCTTGCGGCGCGTCTCTTCCTCCGGCAGGTAGATCGAGCCCTGTTCGATCACATACAGGTTGTCAGGGCCTCCAGCGTCCGAACAGGGCGTGATCCGCACGGCGCGGACATAGTCGTCCGAACCATCTTCGCGCCAATACAGTCCGCCCTCTTCGCGGTGCAAATCGCCTGAATACTGCCATTCATGCGGCATTGCGGGCCTCCTGCATCTTGGCGCGCTCTTCCGCCCACATGATCCGGCGCGGGGCCATCTCAACGGCATGCGCTGCCGTGCGGACCTCGTCAAAGGCCTCGCCAGTCGCGGCCATGCCAATCGAGAACTGGAGACAGTGCAGCAACTGTTCCATGCCGCGCGCGACCTGAGTCCCCTTGCGGAAATGGTAATTGTTGATGTTGCCAAAAGCGTCTGACAGGCAGGTGTCGGAATCGGTGTCGAAATGCCACGACAGCACAAAGGTGTTATCGGCGCGGTGAAACGCGCTCTTGCCGGCAAAGTCGACGGTGACTTTCAGGCCGCGCGTCACATGGATATCGACACAGATTTCGCTCTTGTCGAGATGACCGGCTCGGATGACGGACTCTTCCACGCCGTGCGCGTCGACGAAGTCTTTCACGATCGCGGCCATGCGCTTGCGGTCGGCGGCTTTGCGTTCGGTGAGGCTATCGAGGTCCGCGACTGGCGAGACCCAAAGGCGTTGCTCATTCATGGAAGAAACTCCGGTTTGCGTTGACAATCCGAATGTAAAGCAATTCTGGACACGCACAAGCGCAAAGTACTGGACACGGATTGTAAGGTTAACGCGGCGGGGCTGGGCGTTAACCTTAACGGCGTAGGGTTAAGATCGAGGAAATAAATAAAAATTGAAACAAAAGGGCGAGACCTTTCGGCCTCGCCCTTTTCTGTTTCTTACAGAGCGACCTCCATCACCTTGGCCGATGCTCTTTCAAGCGCGACCCGGTCATCCGCGTTCTTCATGTCGCGGGCGACCTGAGTAAGGCCACCGGCAAGACCCCAAGACGACTTCGGATCGCCGTACCAGTCGGCGTATTCCTCGGCGACCTTGAAGCCGTCGACAATCGCTTTCTTGCCCAGCCCAGAGACGCGCAAGCCCATGACGCGGTCAATGACCTCGTCCAAATCCTTGCCCAGCTTGTAGCGGCGCATGCGCTCAATCTGGAGTTCCGTTTCGTCGGCCGACGAATTGGCATAGCGGATCAGTTCGGCCTCCAGTCCGTCGAAAGCGAGCGTGTTAGCCGCGCCAACGTGACGGATTTTGACCTCTTTGACTTCCGACACGCCCCAGACTCGATGGTTGCCGCACACAAATTCGTAGAGGAACGACATGATTTTGAACGATGCCGCGCCGACTTCCGAATTTTCGACGAAAAAGCCGCGCGACAGGCCACCGGCCGGACCCTTTTCGAAGATGCGGCGATCGTTGTCGACCATGAACGCGAACATGTCCCGATCGCCCAGATAGAGACCGCGCGAACCGTCGAAAGCGGCCGGAGCGGGCTGCCAAGGACCTTCCGCTTCCAACTGGAGAAGACGGCGCGTGATATCGCTATTCCAGATGCGGGAATAGCGGCCGGAGGTCATGGCGCGCAAGGTGCGCATGCCGGCCGAGTCGGTCGGATTGTCCAGCGAATAGAAGAGTTCGCGGGAAGCGTCCGACTTGGAAAAGCCGGAGTTCAGGCAATCGGCCGCAAGCTTGGCCGGAAGGCTGGAGAGATACGCGGCCGGCGCATCGGCCTCTTTGGCAAGCTGGCCAAAGCTCCAATTGGTGAGCTTGGTTTCGACCATGGAACCATTGAGCACAACCGCGCCATCGTCGGAAACCTTGGCCTCCAGTTGACGAACAGGAACGTTGCGAGTGCGGCGGGCTGCCGCCTTATAGCCCAGAGCCGCTTCATGCAGCGCCTGAACAGAGGCGAAGCGCTCATCCGGAGCGCGGCGAGCCCAGTTGTCGTTTGCTTTCGTGAGAGTGGTCATTTCGGAAACTCCGTTTGTGTTTGTGTTGACGCTCCGAATGTAGACCAATTCTGGACAAACACGCAAGTCCATTTTTGAAAAATAATCTGGCGGGTGAAAGTTAAGGTTAACGCCGCCTAAGACCTCGTCGGCCGTGCGGCCGGCGTTAACCCTACACAGGTAAGGTTAACGGAGACTAGATTAAGTCTAGGCCGGGCTTTTAGCCCGGCCTAGACTTAATCTAATAAGGTCAATCCTTACCCTCCCTTACGTTCTCCGCTCCAGCGGCACATGATGCTTTATGTATGCTTTAGTTTTGGCTTGCCGGGCCAATCGTGCTTCCTCCCTTTCCCTTGCTTCCTGTTGTTGGCGCTGGACATAGGCATGCTTGGCCGCTTCCTCGGCCGCTTCCGTTGCCCATTCGTAACCGATATGACCCCAGCAAGAGTCCTGCTCATTGCCGTCCGGATCATGGATGATATAGCCGTAGCACTCGCCATTGGCCCAGCGGCCATATTCCTCGGCAACCGTGCGGGCATACTCCAGCCGCTTGGCGTTGCGCTCGCCCTTGCCGCGTCCCCAGTCGCTCTTTTTCAGAGCGACAATGCCGACCTGCCCGCTATCCCATGGGCAAGAGAATGGATTGGACATGCCGGCGCGATAGGCCACGCCAGAATGTTCGTACATGTAGAGATTGGCGAAATACCACTCCCGCGCATTCTCTTTCATCCACGCGGCGACCTCGTCGGCCGTGCGGCCCAGCTTGCCTTCGGCCGGATCGAGATAGTTGCGGTGCAGGACAACCAGCTTGACGCCATCGTCGTCCCCATAGGGACGCTCGCAATCGTCGTCGTGCACGATTTGCGCGGTGAAGCCCGGCGCGGTCTTGAACGATAAGGTCTCGGACATGGGAAACTCCGTTGCGTTGACAATCCAGACTGTAGACCAATTCTGGACAGAAGCAACAAGAATTTCTGGACGTGGATGGTAGGGTTAACGAGGCGTTAACGCGGCGCGGCCGGCGTTTACCTTACCCGGTCAAGGTTAATGGCGGGCTGGCGGGCAGAAGCCCGGCACGTTGCCGGGCTAGAGCCTTATGAAGACCCAGAGCAGGAAGAGGAACAGGGCCAGTTGGATAAGCCTGAGCAGAAGCATCAGGCGGCGTCTTCCTCTTCCTCGGCCGGGCCAATGACCTCGGCATGATCCGCGTCCCCAAATATCTCGGCGAACTTGATCGCCTCGGCCGCTTGCCGGTCGAACTGCTCGGCCAAGCGCGCAGCGGCCGGGCCATGTGGCGTCATGTCGATGAAGATGCGGCCGGCCTCGTCGTGTTGCTCGCCTTCGAGCGGCTTGTGGTCGATGAGCTTGCGGAAGCCGTCAGCGGTCTCTTTGAAGCGCTCGGCCGCTGACCGGCATATGTTGGCAAGTGTCGACGTGTCGGAATCGTCCAGAATGTTGTGAACGTTGCCTATCCGGTCCTTGTGGTTGTGCATTGTCTGACTCCTATGTCCTGTCCATGATGGCGGAGAGCTTGACGCTTGTCACGTCAAGATGTTTGCCGGCCTTGTCCCAGACCTTGGCCGTCTGGTCGTCCTGCCAAGCGCTGCGAATGTGCTCGGCCTTTTCATTGCAGATCGAGGCGATAGCGTCGACCACGTCGATCAGGCCGCAAGCGTCGATAAGCTGCTCCAGATCAGTCATGCGTTGCTGCGATGGTGCGGGCATGTGTGAGACTCCGTTTGCGTTGACCAGTGCAGTAAAGCAAATCTGGACACGCGGCGCAAGCGTTTCTGGCCGAATTGGTTAATCTCCGCTTTTGAGAGGCCGAAACAAATGCGGAGATCGAGTGCAAACCCATGGCGCGCGCGGCTTTGCGGTCGACCTCCGGAAAGTGGGAAAAGCGGAGATCGTTAAGCGGCCGTTAACCCTACTGGATCAAGGTTAACGTCTCCGCTTTTGAGAGACCCAATTTTGAAAGCGGAGATCGCCGAAAAGCAAAGGCCGGCCAGTGGGTTACTGGCCGGCCTCCGGATTGTGGCAAAAGCGGATGTCTATTTCTTCGCAATCTCCCGCGCGATGATTTCCTGACACGTGCTAGGCGTGAAAAAGTACGGCTTGGCGTTGCGCAGGCAATGCCCGCACGTGAAATTGCTTTCGCACTTGCACTCGACGCTCCGGCTCATGCCGCGCGCCCAATGTAGAGTTCCGCGACCGCCTTTGCGGCCTGTGCCGGCGTCCAGCCGTGCGCCATGTAATGCATCAGGACGGCAATGTGCCGGTGAAAGGTGAGACGCGGCCTTGCGTCCATGAGTTCGAGATCGACTTCATAGAGCCAGAGGGTGATGGCTTCGGCCTTGCGCGTGTCGAGTTCGATTGTGATGTTGCGGGCCATGACTGACTCCTGTTTGCGTTGACAGGATCAAGCTAAACCGGACCTCCGCATTTGTAAAGCCAATCTGGACGGTAAGGTAAAGATTATCTGGACGGCGCGTTAACCTTAACGCGACAAGGTTAACACGGCCGTTAACCCTACCTGTCCAGGGTTAACGTTGGTGGGCGCGTTAACCTTACTTCGGCAGGGTTAAGATCTACTGGCCGTGGGCGCTGTATATAGAAAACCCCTCCCCGTTTGGAAAATCGTCCCGTTTGGAATCTGGTCCCGTTTGGTTTTGGCTCCCGTTCCGTTTCAGTCCCGTTTGGCTTCCGTTCCGGTCCAGTTCGATATATGAGCGTCGATCGAGGCCGTTTATATACGATCGTGCATCTCCGCTTTCACCAGTTTGCGGAGATGCGCCAGATTATGCAGGAGAAACAAGGGGTTGAGTGCAGAGCGCAATCAGGAGATGGCGTTAACCCTATGCCGTCAAGGTTAACGGCTTTCAGCCCTTGAGCTTCTTGGTGCCGCGTCGATAGCCACCATCGGTGTGCGCCCAGTGCAGATACTGGCTGGAGGCGTCGACGTTGTCGTCGTATCGGCCGGATGGGAACTTCAAAAGCTCGTCGATGTAGTCGGCCAGCCAGTCGGCGCGCTCGGGCACGACAACGTTGCCGCTCTGCCACTGGACCATGGTGCCGTCGAAGCGCATCGACTTTTCCATGCGGCCCGGATTGAAGCCGATGATCGGGCACGGTGCCAGACCTCGGCGGGCCTGCTCGTACTGATGGCCGGCACCCTTGGTTTCGATCAGGATCACGTCCGCGCCCCAGTTCGTGGCGATAAGTTCGATCGCTTCGACCAGTGCCGGGAACTCGAATTTGGCTGCCTTGGCGTATGCCAGATAGTGACGGTGATCGGAGCCTAGAATCCAGACCTGAATGGCGCTGCGGTCGGCGCGCGTCGAGACGGTTTCGGCGGTGTCGACCGAGACCACGGTGCGGAGCGCGTAGACAGGATTTCCATCTTTGGAAATTGAAATTCCGGCCCGAGGATTCTTTGGGTCCCCGAGGATTTCGAGGGTCCCCGTGGATTTCTGGGGTCCCATGGATTCAGGTGGGTCCACCTTGATCAGCCGTGGATCACGCACCTGTGCGGCCACGCGCTGGGCTGCCTGTGCCGGCGTCTCACGGGAGAGAATAGCGGCCTTCTGCGGCAGATGCTTGTAGTAAGAAAGCCATTCCCGCTGTAGAATGTTACCCTTTTCAAGTACAGGATTGCACTGATACAAACTGGCCCACATTTCGTCGGTCATTGTGGCTTTTACGTCCAACAAAAACCGTTTTGTGAACAATTCAGGCCAAAGTTCGTCTCCAACATTTCGGCTCAAAACATCGTCTTCGTTGACGGCGAACGCAGGTAGATTGATGAACTCCCACGGCTCGGCCGTGGAACCTTCCTCCTTCATGAGTTCTTCGAGCCGGCCGACGATGTCGTCGGTGTGCCAGCGCGTGACGATGATCAGTTCACCAGCACCCGGCAGCCGGCGCGAACGAAAGTCGTTCCGGAACCAGTCCCAGACCTTTTCGCGGATCGTCGGCGAGTAGGCGTCGGCGAACGTGGCGTAGGGGTCGTCGATGTTGTTGAAGTGCGAACGATAACCCGAGATGCCCTGCCCCACGCCCTTGACGACGTAGGAACAATCGTTGGTCAGCACGATTTCGTCCTGAGACGCGGAGCGGATGCCGACGTTCGGGAACACCTTCTGGTAGCCCGGCTTGGTCAGAATCTGGTCGCGGAGCTTCTTGCCAAATTCCTTCTCGGCGAAGCGCTGGGTGTGCCCGCCCTGCAACCACTTCTTGTTCTCGCGCTTGCCCATCCACCACGCGGGGAAGAGCCGGCTGCAATAGGTCGAGTTGTGCACCACAATGCCGCTGGCGAGGAACGAATGATCCTCTTCGACGGTCAGGCACTTGGTCTCGCGCACGTCCCAGTCAGGAATGATTTCCACGATCTTGTCGGCGGCATAGCGGCCGTCGAAGAACTGACGCGGCACGATCGGGGCCTGCCACAGGCGCTGGTTGACGCCCCGGATGCGCAACGTCTTCTGGAGGTAGAATTGATCCTCGGCATCAGGAATCGAAAGGCTCCAGAACGTCGTCGGCTCATAGTTCCAGTTGCCGACCAGATGCTTGTCGAGGGCGCTGCGCGCGCCGAGGCGTGCAAGCAGGCGCTGGAGGTCAGCGACGATCGCGCCATTGCGGACGCGGATCACCATCTTGTTGAGGCCGTTCGACTGCGCGTGGCGCGACGGCGCAAGCGTGGCGTCCATGGCGAAGATCGCGCCCATGAAGCCGCCGATCTCGGTGATCGAGCCCTTGAACACCCATGCCGGGATGCGCATCGAATGGCGGTGCTCGCCAAGCATGCCGTTGGTCTTCAACCAGTGGGCGAACTTCTGCTCCAGCTTGCAGGTCTGGATCGCCTCGCCGTAGGAAACCTTCTTGGAAATCTTGGCGCGGAAGCCGAGCCGCTTGGCGGTGTCGATCATGTCCTGCATGATCTCGGGATCGTCGGTGCGGAAGTGCCGGTCGATCGTCATGATGCGGGAATAGACGCGGCCCCGGATCATGCCTGCGGCCATCATGTAGCCGGCAAGAATGAACTCGTCGAGCGTGCGGCCGGAATGGTTGCGGATGCCAAATTCACGCTGCTGGGCGAGCACGTCTCCAGCTTTCAGATGCTGAGCCTGTACCCAGCCGCCCGGCGTCAGGAATGGATGTTCGGCGTGCGGATAGAGGACGCGGCCCGAGACCGTGCGCACCAGCATGACCGGTCGCTTGCCCTGATTGTGGATTTCGAGGACTTCACGCGGCAGCCCGGAATGCCCGATGACGAAATCGCCCGTGTCGACCTCGCCAAGAGGCTTTTCCGAACCATCGGCCATCGTGACCGGCGTGGTCACGCACATGTCCTTGGCGTGGCCCGGTGGCATGGAAACGCCGATGCGCACGCCCGGCGTCTCTTCCATGGTCATCAGCTTTTCGCCGAGGTAGCGGTGCAGCTTCGACGAGGCCGGCTCATCGGGCGAGATCACTTCGACGAAGGCGGTGAAATCGATCGGGGCAGCCTCGATCAGGCGCGACTCATGCTGGCTGCGGCCACGCTTCAACAGCGTCTGGATCGCCTGATGCTGGCGATGCAGATCGGTGGCACCGGTCATGTGGGCAATGGCAGCCTGTAGCTCAGGGGAATGATCCGCCTGACCGGCCGCGATCTTCTCCATGAGCGTGGAGAGATCGCCGACCTGCTTCAAGAACGCGTAGGCCTTGTCGCGATCCTGATACGGATAAGGCTTAGGCACCGGGGACTCCGCTCGGCAGCGTCTCGGCAAGACGGCCGATCGCATCGCTGGCCTTGTCGAAGTCGAATGTCTGGCTGGTGTCCTCCGGCTCGCCGTCCGGCGTGTCGGCCAGCGGCGTCTTGGCCTTGAAGCTGACGCCGATGATCTGGGCCAGCATTTCGACCGCCTTGTTGGCCGGCGCGATCTGCTGCGCCTTCTGGGCAATCCCGACGTTCTTCATGAGCGTCTTGATCAGCCATTCGCGGTTGAGTTCGGCCGGCAGGTTGTCGAGATCGTCTTCGCTTTCGCGGATCGCGATGTCGCGCTTTTCGCCGAGCAGTTCCTGAATGCGGGACTGAATTTCGGGACGCGACTTCAACTGGCTCGCGGCCGATGCATTGCGCGGATAGCCGGCCTGCTCATAGGCGTCGATCTGCTTCATGCCATCGGCGAGCGCGTGGGCGAACTGCTCCCACTTCGGGTTGGAAAGGATCGGCATTACTTTGCCTTTCCCTTCGCCTTGCCCTTCGGCTTGGCCTTGAGCTTTTCAGCGTCAACGGTCAGCCCGAGCTTGGTCAGCGTCGAAACGATGATGCTCTCGACGAGTTCGGACAGTTCCTGTTTGGCTTCGGCCTCCGCCTTCCGGCGCTGGATGCGGGCGTATTCGCCGGGCGGGATGAAGCCGGCAAAACCCTGCTTGTGCGACAGAGCGATAATGATCGGCTGGCCGTCAGCGTCGACCTTGCCGGTATCGACCATCTCGATCTCGTCGCCGCTATCCTCGCTGATGAACATCGACGGGACGTTCAGGCGTTCCTCATCCATCCAACTGTTCTTGGTCATGCTGCTTTCTTTCGCTTTGGTGCGTCGGGAGGGTTGATGAGGCGGATGGCTGCGGGGAGCCGTCCAAGTTTGAGCGCGCCCCAGAAGGCGAGCATCGCGGCTTCGCCCCGGTCGTGATCGCCCTTGCGGGTCAGGATCGGTTCGAGTGCCGGGATCAGTTGAGCGGCGCGGCCGAGGCTGAGCGCCTTGTCGGCCGAGACGTGGAGATCGCCCTTCCATTCCTGCGGCGTCGGCTGCAACAGCGTGCAGTCGAGAAGCATCGAAGCAGCCATCTCGACGTGGCCGAGGTAGCGCCCGAGGGTGAAGGTCGACTTCGAATCCTGCCCCGGCCGCGACCAGAGCTTTTCGGTGACCAGATGCGTGGGCTTGCGAACGCGGATGAGGCGTGCCAGCCGGCCGTGGTCGACGTGGTTGCGCACCCCTCCGGCGATCTTCGTCTCGATCTTTGGAGCGTCGATGACTTCGAGTTCCCAAGTGTCGATGTTGAGGAATGCCAGTGCGCCGTTGACACCCGGATCAAGGCCGAGGATCAGGCTCATGCTGCCACCTTGATCAGGTTCTCGCCGAGGATCAGGAGCTTTGCGCCGTAACTGTCGGTGACCGTGCCGGTGGCGATCGGGCGATCGACCTCGACGACCTTGCCGGCGCGCTGGCCGGTGAAGTTGTCGCCGCGCCATGCAACGCTGTCGCCGGTCTTGGCGTCGAAGCGGGTCCCGGTCTCCATGACCCACGCGATCATCGCCGCGCGATATCCCCGGTTCTTGGTGCGCTCGACGCCACTGGCAATCGCATGCACCAGTTCCTGATCGACGGGCCAATCGAGATGGCTCTGGAGATCGGTGGCGATGCGGAAGGCGTCGTGATCACCCGAGTTGCCGCGCATGGCGGTTTCGAGCATCAGCTTGAAGGTGGAGTCTTCGGTGGGGAGGCCGGCGATGAAGGATTTGTAGGCGGCGGCACCGATGCGGGCCTCCGACTTTGAAATCCAGAGCACCACGTCATCCCGCACGATCTCGGCGAAGGCAGAGGCAAAGGACGGCCGAGGCCGCTTGAGAAGCAGGGACATGGGCACCGCGCATGGTTGAAAGGATGCCGCATGGTTGATTTTCCACCGCTGAATGTCAAGCAATTCTGGACAAATGGCTCAAGAAACACTTGACAAACGCGGCGCGTTCTGAACGGGCGATCTGAACTCAACCGGTTCCCTGCGTGCAGTCTATTAGAGGGTCTGCACCCATCCCGTGGATTGGAGGGATAGGATGTCTGCACTCGACTGTCTGGGTTTGGACGGTGGAGGGGGATGTCTGCACTCAACCTTTAAAATGTGGAGGATAGAGGGATGTCCCCTCCCCTATTGTGAGCAGGGGAGTTATCTACAATTTGAAGGATGAGTGCAGAGTGCGTTCGAACGCGCCTCCGTTGTTCAAGCAGGCGTGCGCCGTGCCGGAGCCCTCTCAGGTGAAATCTGCACTCAACAGTCAAAGAGAATCCTACCCATAGATATGATATTAAGGATGAGCAAATGGTGGGTTTAATCTCCTTTATCTAGGGAAAATGCCCCTTTTCTAGATTTCAAGACTGGAAGACCTTCGGTCAAAATGATGGCGCGGAGCGTCGTCGACCGGGATGAGTGCAGAAAGCCTGATATCTGTGCCGTGCAAGCGCTGTCCAGAATTACTTGACAGGGATACACCCTCGTGATAGGGGCATAAGCTCACCGTTTGCTCATCCTTAATATCATAGAGACCGGCTTAGGAAACACGTGCCCATCACTCCGACCTATCAGCGCGTCCGCGAGCGTTCGAAGCTGATCTCCAGTCGCAACTACCGCGTCTATGAGTTCGAAGAGCACGGGCAGGCGTTTGCGTTGGAGCCGCGCGACATGTGGTTCCGCGCCGTCTGCGATATGTACGAAGAGTTGCCGGTGTTCCCGGCGCTGACGCGGCGCGAGCTTCACGGCAACAGCGCCCAAGGGATCGAGGCGTTCAAGCAGCCGCGCTTGGTCGACGGCAAGCCGATTGAGATCGGCGGCGAGACGTATGAGCATTCGATTCACGGCACGATGGCGCGCCCCGGTGCTGTCTGGATGACGCGGCGGATGTTTCTGGAGTGCTGGTCCGAGTTCTTCGGCATCGAGCGCGACACCGTGCTCTACGACGACATGAAGTCGATCGCCAACAACCTGCGGGAGTCGCTTGGTGGTCGCCCCAGCAAGAGTCTCAAGGGCCGCGCCTATCACCCGGCGCAGTTTGCCTTCCAGCGCCAGACCCAGCCGACAGCGCGCGAACGATTGCTGCCGAAGGCCTTCCACAAGCGCGAGGGCCGCGTGTTCTCGCCGCACGACATCGAGCACATGAAAGACGAGTTGGAGATCGAGCCGATCTTGGCCGAGCAGTACGCCTACCATCGGCGGCGCACTGGTGGCGAAGCGCCGAAGACCACCGGCCAGTTCATGATCCATCCGGACCATCTCGACAGGATCGGCAAGTCCCATATCTGGGACCTTTTTCTTGAGCGCCGCGCCGCGTTCGATATCGAGAACATGGCGTCAAAGCCGAACCTGCGCATGTACGACTGGCGCGAGCTTCGCGACCTCACCAACACGCTGCCGGTGTTCGACCGTGAAACCCTGATGCGGATCACGGCCGATCCGAACATGTGGGGCAAGGACGCCGCGACCGCGCGAACCGTCGACAAGCATCTGACGAAGTGGTTTGCGGCCGAGCACGTTCGTCGTGTCCGGTATGGTCTCTACGCCCCGGCGCGGCCGATGCGCCACGACTTCACCAAGTATGAGCCGTTCGGCAGCCACTACCTGTCTGACTGGTTCTTCGAGTTCCTGCGGCGGCAGGCGGCGCGCCAGCGCATGCTTCCCAGCCAGACGTTCACCTTCGAGACGATGCGCGACGACATCGGCCGCTTCCATGCCGATTGGCAGAAGTTCCATCGCACCAATCCCTCCGACCTGACCATGCGCGAGCGCCTGAACAACGAGACGATCAGCATGGGCAAGACCGATGGGGACTTCGTCGAGAGGGCGAATGCCAAAGAGCGCCGCCTGAGTCCGGCCGCGCTCGATCTCTTCGCCCCGGCTGACGCCACCTTCTTCAAACGCAATGGACCGCGCAAATGACCTTGTCGCCTGCCATGAAGGACCTGATCGCCCTGATGAAATCCACAGGACTGCCCTACGAAGTTATCGAGGGCAAGAAGCACCTAAAGCTCTACCTCGGCGGGCGCTGCGCTGCCGTGGTCAGTCGCGGCCGAGCGCCGGAGCAAGGCATGCGCGGCATGAAGAACATCATCGCCGCGATCAAGCGCGTGGCGCGCCAATGCACCGAGGAAGGACAGACGACATGACACCGTGGCCGGTCGATATCAGAAAAGCGTGGCTGGAAGAATTGAAGAGCCATGAGCCGGACGCATTCCGCAAGCTCTTCCTGTGCGAGTTCACGCCGCCCGAGATGCCGGAGCGATACTATTTCTTCGCGCCGACGTTCCGCATGGCCGAGACTGTTTTGAGCATCGACGAAGAGATCAACCCGAGGCTGCCGATCATCTACATCACGACCGAGCCGCGCAATCTGGTCGGATTGATCCGTGGCGCGACCGTGACCACGCTCGATCCACGGTTCGACATCAGGCGGCAGGATCGTGACATGTTCCGAGAAATGTCGAGGCATCGTGAGTGGCGCGAGTGGTCCAAGGACGACCGCGCCTACCTCAAGGCATTGAGCCGCAGGAGTTAGCCCCGCTTCGCGGTCTTCCTGACCTTGGGCGCTACCTTGGCCTTGCGGCCGAGCCCGCTCGACTTCGCCAGCGCCGACCGAGTCGCCGAGTAATTCGGCGCGACCATCGGGTAATCCTTCGGCAGATTCCACTTGGTCCGGTACTCTTCCGGCGTCATACCAAAGGTACTGCTAATATGCCGCTTGAGTGATTTGAACTTCTTTCCGTCCTCCAGACAAATGATGAAGTCCGGTGTCACAGATTTTTTCGGGTTGACTGCCGGCGTCAATGTCACCGGCTCCGGCGTTGCTGCCACCGCGCCACCGACCTTGTTCAGTGAGGAATGTACGTCGCGGATGAGATCGGCCAACTGGTCTTTCGGAACCGAATTATTGCTGACGTAGGCCGAGACGACATCTGCCGTCAGTTCTACGATTTGCAGGCGTCCGCTGTTCTCAAGTTCCATTGGGTGTTACCTCCTGTTTAAGCCGAAACACCCCTTGTAAAGAATGGCTGGACGACTAGTCAACTCCGAATATTTTGGCTGTTAACTCCGGGGAGAAGGTCACTCGGCCAGCTTGTGGATCGTGGCCATTAGCTGGTTGTTGGCGTCCATCTCGGCGCGCAGGACCTCGGCTACGGTCTTCTGATGACCCATCTCAGCGTCGGCCCAAGTCGGGTAGCGGCGCATGATGTCGAGTGACTCCAGCCATTCGGAGACCCTGCCCTTCATCTCCGTTCGCTGGGGATCATCCTGCCGATCGTCGTCGCCATAGCGCTCGAAGACCATCGTCTCGAACAGGATGGGCACCCGGCCGAAATGGTTGTGATCGAGGCCGAGGAAGACCGTGCTGACGGAATGGATTTGCGTGTCGGTCAGGGCGACGTTGCGATCGGCTGTGTCGAACCACTGAGCAGCCTTGAACAGGTCCGGTTCAAGAACCGGCGTCTTACCGTCAAGGATGTACCAATCGCCCATCAGTCTGCACTCAATCCCCTGCCTTCTCTTTGGCATACCCTCTCAGCTTATAGTATGCCGGCCCAGCGTATCCAAGCCACCACGTCTTGGGGAATTTGTCGATCGCCTCATCCTGCGTGACCGGGTGGATTTCATAGTCCGGCCCTTCATAGGCGCTATAGGACTTCCCGAAGATCGCCTTGCAGTGCTGGCGCGCCGCATGCACGGCGGCAGATCGTCTGGAGTATCGCTTACCCTCGGCCATTGAATCCTAATCCGGCGTGTCCACCAGCGGTTTCTTCCGCTTCGGCGGCTGATACTTGGACACCAGCGTGACCACGTCAGGACTGACAGTCACCAGTGCCCCTATATCGATGGTGACGCTGTCATCGTCAATTCTGGTGATCGTGCCCGTCAGTTCGATCTTGTCCCCGCGCTTGACCTTCGACGTGCTGTCTCTGATCGAATGCGGGAAGCCATAGGTCGGGATCGAGACGCTGACTCGGTCCTCGTTGACCCGTCTCCTAACCGTGGCCGTGAGCGATATTTCATCAGCGATAGCTAACTTTGCCATCCAGATAGTCTGGCGCTGAACCGGCGATCGTCAAGACTTCAATGCCGCCTGTGCGACTGACCAGTTGGCCGGCCCAGCCGTGCACCAGCCTCGAACGCGGCCTCGGCCAGCGCCCGTTCCTCGAAGCTGAAAGAGCGATCCCAGTCGATCGTGTGGTCGCGCCACCATTTCTCAAATGGCGACAGATCGCTCTCGCGAATGATCGTGACCTTATTTGCCATCAGCCTTCTCCGCTTCAATCACCATCTGCCGGTACTTAGCCCGCAGCGCCAAGTCAGGCACGGGACTATCGACCTCCGACATGAACAGCATGTAGGGTCCCTCGATCGGCTCTCCAGCTTCCAGAGATCGACGGAAGCCAAGCAAGGCCGACGTGATGAAGCTATCGATGCCGGACGCATATGCGGCGATGGCGATCTTATCGTACTTCTGCACTCAACCCCGCCTTCTCACACCATGCCGTGAACAAGCGCTCGACGGACACCTTGGCGAGGTATTCGGAGTCCATCCAGCCTCGAAGAGCTTCGCGGTGATTGTCCATGCCGGGCAGCGGCACGATCGCCCAGCGCCAGCGGCCGGAGCCGGACTTGAGCACGTTGCCAATGGCGACATCGCCCGACATGCAAAGCTGCGTCGTCTCGTCGTCCTCTTCGGGATCGGGTATCCACTTCATGAGAAATTCGATTCCTCTCCCCAACGCCTGTTGGCTTCGTCCTTGAGCAGTTCCGTGAGCCGCCGCTGCGCGTGCTCGTGCACCTGCTTGGAACGCGTGAGCAGGTCGCGCACGGTGTGCGGCAGCGGCTCTTTCGCCATCCTGTCCAGCATGTCGATCATGATGGGAAGGACCGCGATCAGTCCCTCGTCGGTCTGCTGCACGGCATCCACTGTCACTCTGCCTTTCTGGTCTATGCTGACATCCACACCGATCGCCGGGTAGACCACAACATTGATTCCCAGCATCTCGGCTTGCGCCTCGATCCACTCAGGCGTTCCCGGCTTAGTCATAGGTCCCGATCCATTTGTGTGCGTTCTTCGCCAGCACCCTCTTGCGATCCTCGGGCGGCAGCATGTGCCACATGAACCACCGATAGGTTGCCCAGCGCCCGGTCGACGTGCGGAAGAGGTAGACCCAGTTCATTCGAACGGAGCCGTGCGCTTCCACTCGCGGGAGTCCTTCTCCCACGCGTAGGCCGTGTCCTCTCCGGCCGCATAGAAGTCGAGCGCCGCGACCGCGCCGCCGCTGTAGCCGGCGAGCGTCATCGCCTCGGCCGCATCACGACCCTTGACGATCTCGCGCTCACCTGTCTTCCAGTAAAGGGTGAATGTCTTATTGTCTTCCACTGCACTCATCCTTCTCAATCACGGACAAAGTGGTTGCCGTTCACGTCGAAGATTTGATCTTCATGAACAGTCGCCACCTTTTCCAGATTGTCACGTCGATAGACTATGAGATAGCCATTTGCCCACTCATACGTCTCTTCCTTCTTGGCGCGGCGTATCGACAGCGCCAGACCCTCGATCTGTGAAATTGGTGTTCTTTCCATCTGCACTCATCCTTGTTTGTGTTGACTGGCTAGTTGTAGTCCAATTCTGGACACATGCCAACAGGGAATCTTGCCAATGGTTAATCGGCCTGTCGCCTGCTCTTCCTCCAATCACTCATATACGCGTCGGCCAGCGTGTCACCATTGATCTTGTCGGCCGGGCCTTGGACGAGTGCAGAGACCGCCGAGGTCGGTTCCTTATATTGCGCCCAGAAGCCGGGCAGCAAGTCCCAGCGCTCGACAGACTCGACAAGCTCATGCGCCACCGAGGACACGCTTCGCCAGATCGCGCGGGTCGTTGTGCCCATCGCGGATTTCCTCCAGCGCCTTCTTGAACAGCTTGTTCTCGACCAGCGCCAGCCCGGCCCAGACCCGTGACGATTTGCGCTTCGGCCGCTTCCAGTTTGCGGGCGGCAGGCGCGGGCTCCAGTACATGGCTACGCGCGATCCATCGCCCTGCGTGACCCACTGAGGCCGCAGTGGAAAGTCCGGCTCTTTACAACGCTCCCAGCCGTCGATCGAACACGACGGTTCGAACGTGCGTGGTCCGCCAAGAGCCGGACTCTCGCGCCCAATCTTCTCGCCCGTGGAGTCGAACAGCACAAGGTCAAACGTGTACTCGCCCTGCCAAAAGTCGATCGACTTCACCTTGGCGACACGCCCGGCGCGGTTCATCACCCAGTCGCCGGGCTTGTAGGGAAACAGGATGTCGCCGGTCACTTCCACTTGATCCTGTTGATCGCCTGAATCTGGTCCGGCGCGAAGTCGCCCGGATTGCGACTGGCGCAGCCGACGTTGAGACAGATCAGCGTCCACAAGATGATGCCGATGACGATGAGTTTGCGGCCGAACGGGACGCCTTCGATTGTGTCAGTCATTAAATCCTCGGGTTAAGCTCGGAGACCTTGGGTCCCCAGATGAAGCAGTCGCGCCACTGCGTCTCACGGACGCCGGGCACGGCCACGGATAGCTCTTCGAGGTCGCCGGGCTCGCCGTTGTTGTCGTTGATCTGGACGATCTCCCACGTGTCGGACGGCGTCATTTCCTCGCCCTCGTGCGTGTCGTCGGAAGCGATGCGCCACTTCGCCCAGTAGTAGCCAGTGTCATTCGGATAGTCGGTCATTCGAGAACCTTTCTTGCCAAATCTCTCGGGTCATTGTGCCCGTCGCGGATCGCCTCCAGCGCCTCGCGGTAACGGTCTAGGAGAGACGGCGCGGCTGTCGGCGCAAGCGCTCGTGCTGCCTCCTGTCGCTCTCTGAAAGATGGATCGTTCTTGTGTCGTTCCATCTGGATCGCGGATGCCTGAAACATCCGATCCGGCATCGGCACCCCGGCCGCTTCAAGCTCGGCCTCGATCAGGTGCCGTTCCATGGTGTGCGCATAGCCGAACTTCCGTTCGACCGGGATGTCGTCTTTCAAGCCTCCACCGCTCGCGGATCGACTCCGTCCTCGGATCGAACCATCTGGAGCAACCAATGTCCCATCTCTCCGCCCGGCTTGACCGGCTTGCGGAAGACGCGCTTGAACTTCGCCAGATCGGGATCGTAGAAGGCGAGCGCGGCTTCTAGCGTGTCCTGCGGCGGCTGCGAGCCGTTCACGTAGATCACACAATCGTCGTCGCCGTCGCTCTCGATGCACGTGCCGATAAACGGCTTGAACTTGCCCTTGCGGGTCTCGACGACAAAGCCGACCAACTGGTCCTTGTAGGAGTCAAACCATACCATCGGCGATCTCCTTCCTCCGATGCTCGATGAAGTCCTCGGGGCAGCGGCCGGTGAACTGACCAATACCGACGAAGCCAAACGACGGGTCGACCACATTGAAGCGGCTGTCGCAGTCCGGATTGCCACAGAACAGGTTGATGCTCGCGCCGCCGCGCGGTCCCTCGTAGAGCCCGTACTTGGACTTGCAGTAGGGGCACTTGCTGGCGTCGTGGATGTAGCGCAACTGGTCCTCGGGAAGATCGCACGAGGCTGCCGGCCGCTGCCAATCCTTGAAGACCTCGGCCAGCTTGATAGCGTACTGAGCCTTGCTGTAGCCGAGCAGCCCACGAAGATAATTTCCGATCTGCATCACATGACCTCCCAGAGGAACGATTCCCAGCGACGTTCGGTCGGCCGGCGCGGACCCTTGAGCGTCACGACATGCCCGTTGCGAATGTCCTCCGCAGACTCCGCGTTCTCCTGCGACAGGCGCGCGATCATGTCCTTGTCGGCGGCAGTCGCCGGCACGGCATCATCGTAGCGCAGCATGTCGGCCGGAAAGGGCCAGCCGCCGCGCACCTGATAGGTGTACTCCCAGCCCTTGGAACGGCCGAGGAAGCGTTCGAGCAGCGACTGGATCACGACACCACCACATGGGTCTTCTCGAACGTCTTCGCCGAGCAGGTGCCGACGATCCGCGAAAAGCTGATCACGGGCGGGTTGAGGATCATCCAGCTAACGTCGCCATCCGGCCAGTCGCCGGCCGTGACGATCGCACCGTCACGCTTGCGGCGATAGGAACCTGCGCGCATCGTCGGCTTGATCTCGTCAGTCATCGACCTCTTCCTTTTCAACTGGCGCGAACATCCTGCCCAGATCATCCATGAAGAGCCTGTATTCGGCGCGCGCTTCGTCGTTGAGCAGGTGTTCGAACTTGG
The DNA here is from genome assembly GCF_003998025.1 of Mesorhizobium sp. M8A.F.Ca.ET.021.01.1.1. Lineage (NCBI taxonomy): Bacteria > Pseudomonadati > Pseudomonadota > Alphaproteobacteria > Hyphomicrobiales > Phyllobacteriaceae > Mesorhizobium > Mesorhizobium sp. M8A.F.Ca.ET.021.01.1.1. The sequence goes on along the minus strand of NZ_RZSJ01000008.1, from coordinate 9,855 downwards.
CGATGATCTCCAATGCTTCCGGGCGGATGCCGTGGTGGCCGAGCGCCTTACACAAGAGATCGATATTTGGGTAGCCACTCATGTCAGCCTCTCGAACCGGTAGCCGGCCGCGTGCACCTTGCTCGGCGCGGCCGTGGTCAGGTAGCGGCCATCCCACGGGGCAGCCCCGGCGCGGGCAATGTCGACCGGCCCATTGATCCGCTTGGCCAGCCGGCCGGCGTAGTTCTTGGCCGCGCTGTCAGATGCGAATGGCTGGAAGATGATGTCGGCCGTCGTGGCGATGTTACCATCGTCGTCGCCCTTGTAGGACTGAAACTCAAAATTGAGCTTGATCATGATCTCACCCGACGCACTGCGTTTTCTGGCAGCGGATTGTCATCCGCTTGTGAAAGGCTGGGTAGGTCTTGGCCAGCCACTTTTTCAACCTGCCCTCGGCCGTCACGCGAGCGCGCTTGTGCGCTTCCTTTGGGTCGACCAGATCAGGCGAGGCGAGCGAGATTTGCTTGGAGAATGTGTCCCCGCTGCCGCCGTGATCGCTGGGCAGATGGACCTCGAAGGTCACCCACCATTGCGCGTTGTTGCTCATTTCAGGTCGACCTCCACGTCGTCGATGCCGAAGGTCGCTCCGTCTTCGTCAACCAGACGCTCACGGATCGCATCGCTGATGTCGTCCTCGTGCAGGTTCGCACGGCCCTCATTCATGAAGCTGACCTTCACCTTGTAGTGACGGTCGAACGGGTGGCGCGCCGCCTCTTCTTGCTCCTGCTTCAACCGGCTGCGCGACATCGTGTCGGCAATGATGGCGATGCAGGTGTCGGCGCTGTATGGCAAGAGCGTGTTCAGCGAGTCAGCCCGGTCGTTCGCCTCGCCGAAGGTCTCAAAGCCCATGCGGGGCATCGGCGACCAGCCAGCCTCGCCTAGCGTGGCGATGCCGAGCAGGTAGGTGTTCAGGCGAGGATGCGGATGCATGCCAGCCATAAAGCACCAGACCTTGCCGGTCAGATTGTGCGCGGCGACGGTCTCGTCGATGATCTGCTGATCGGTCTTTTCGATGGTGTCGGTCATTTGAATTGCTCCGTGTGTTGACGATCCGAATGTAGCCTAATTCTGGACAAGGTCAACAAGCAATTCTTGCCATAGTTAATTTCAGAATTGGGCCATGATCTTGGGATCACCAAACACGAAAGCGATATCGCCGACAAGGAAATCGTTCATCCGGTGCGCGGGAATGCCCACCTTTCCCTCGACGTTCCGATACCATTTTTTGGTGGCCTCGACGTTGATTGGCTTGCCCTTGAGCTTGCCTTCCTCGTCGCAGAGCGCGATGCACTTCCGGATCACGCCGCCGTGGTCGAACATCTCCAGAAGCTGGACGACTTCGATATAGCCGCCGACTGCTTCCTGAAATGCGCGGAGATCGTTGATGTTGACCTGCTTCTCGGTCGTCGTGCCGTCGACCTTCACGGTCACGAGGGTTACCAGTTTGTCAGCCATTGATGATCTCCAGTATTTCGTTGATGAAGCGGCTGCGCGCTTCCACGATACGCTCGGCCTGTGCCTGCGTGCAACCGATGAAGATGTCGTTCGCGTCTCGATCTGACACGTCGACCAGATCGCCACGCTTTCCAAAGACGATCCAGCTATTGAACAGGAACGTTTCGTCCTCGATATACTTGGCCCGGATCGCCGCGGTCGAAACGTCAATTGGTAGCTGCATGTCCTAGCACCCTGTGCGTGATGATTTCGCGTGCCCGATCTGGCGCGGTGACAGCCTCGGACAAGGTCAAGGCGTTGTGCCCGGCCTCTGTCCACGTGATGATGGCATCCTTGATCATCTCGAAGCCGCAGCGCCCGTCAACACGTCGGACATAGCCCGCCTCGATCATCTTGTCGAAGAGTGCGTGCTGCGGATTTAGGGGTGCCCACGATTTGCCACCTGTCTGCCTGAATAGGCCGACCATGATTTCGACTTCGCGGTCGCTCATCTTCGATTTCATTCCGCTGTCTCCAGTACGGGCACACTCGCCGGCCGCAGGTCGTCCGGCCAGAGGTAGTGCCATCCGTGTTCCTGATAGAAAAGGACGCGATCTAGGCAGAGCGCCGACGCCTCTTTCGCTGTCTTGCCCCGCCCGTTGAAACCGACAGGGGTCTTGTGGCGTCGATCATACTCGCGGCCGTGCCCATCCTTCTGGTGGTACGGATTCACGGCATAGGCCGCGTCGTTATAAGGCACCAGAATGTGGCAATCCCAGAGCCCGACAATTGGTGGCTTCGTGTGATCGCGCTTGCCCGGCCCGCCACCATAGTAGGGATGCAGTGACGGCAGCCCCCACTTGCAAAGCTCTTCGAGGATCGCTTCGAGCGTCATGTTGCTCATCGTTCGGCCTCACAAATATCGTCTATCTGATCAGCTTTGAAACTCCACTTATGACCACACCCGCAGTTGCCGTAGACACCGAGAAAGCTGCCGAACTCCGTGTCTGAACTGCGCTGACGGTCGAAATGGCCGTTCTCGACTTCCCATACGTTCATCATCTCCACGACCTCGACGATCTGGAAGGAGCGCGATCGACACTTCGGACAACGCCGCGCGGTCGTGGTAGGGCGTGATAGATCGCTCATTGATCCTCCAGCGGCTTGTGGCGCTTGCCGTTCGAGAACCAGCCGATGATGAGGTCGTGGCCGGGCTGCAACCCGCCCCCGTTGAGAAGCGAGACGGCAAGCTCGCGCAAGCCGGTGTCGCAGAGCATGTGTGCCCGCACCACGATCGTGGCCTCCAATGCGGACGACTGCGACTTACCAAGACCCAGCGCCTCGGCCCGGCTGGAATAGTAGCGGCGCTTGTCGTCCGGCGTCTCGATTGAGTAGATCGTACCCATCAGAAATCACCGTCGCCGATCTGCGCTCGACCTGCTAGAGCGACAAGCTCCTGCATGCCACGTTCGTTGTCGTCATGGGACGGGCCGAGCATCAGATGAAAGCCGCCAGACGCCGTGTAGTATGTGGCATCAGGGAACACCGTCTGAATCTCGGCGAGCAGATCGACCAGAGCCTTGTCGACCTTCTTAAACTTGCGCTCGATGCCGGGCATGTTTTCGGTGAGCAGGTCATAGGCGTCTGCCTCGCCGCTGTCGATGATGCGCTTCGCTTCCCGCCAATTGATCATTCTGACACCCACGATGAGTCTCTTATTTTGGCGAGGGTCTTGCCCGCAAGATGATCTTCGGCAGCCAGCATCAGCGGTGCCCACTTGAGATATTCCCGCCGCGTCCGAGGGTCCTCGAAGAACTGCTTGAAGTCGCCCGGCGTGTAGGCCGACACGTTGAGCAGTTCACTCGCTGGCACCGTGACCGACACTTCGATACCGCCTCGCCTGCGGCTGTATGGGTCGAACGTCTTGCGATCACGCTCCCAGCGGAACACGGCCTTGTTGGCGCGCGGCTTCCACTCAGTCATAGGACCGACGCGGCCGGGGCCATCATTTCCATAAGGCCGGAACCGCGAGTAGTGAGATGGATTCTTGTTGCGATAGTCCCGGCGCTGGCGATCGTTTTCTTTCTGCGCTTCGATGCGCATCCAGAAATCTTCCTGCCCGACGACGATCGAGTCTGCGCTGATCGAGGCATTGAGCCGCGCGCGGTAAGCCTCGAAATCCGGCTTGTCGCCATAGGTCAAAGTCGTGGCGTCATAGATGACTTCGATGTTGGCAGCGAAGCTGGCCGGCTCCCAGACGCGGACGGGATTGTGTGGGTGCAAGACCAACGAACGATCGAACAGGCCCTGCACGATGACCGCCACGCGGTTGTATTTCTTGATCTCGTCGCTGACCATCTGCATGGCCTCGTCGTAGTAGACGTTCGACGGATCGAAGGGCGAATATTCTTTGTGGCGCATCGACGATCCCATCCAACCGTATGGGTTGTTGATGCGGGATTCCTTGTCCGGATTCTGTTCGTTCCACTCGACGCGCTTGCGCTCATTCTCAAGCTCTTCGTCGCGCATCACTTCCCACAGGCTGCGCGGGATCATCCCGTCGATGCGACTGGCGAACATCTTGACCATCATCGGCCGGCTCGGATCAAACGCGGCCTGATCGGGCACGATCTGCGCACCGAAATCGAACTCGCAGTTGATGCGCCAAAGCTGGTCGCCGTTGCGGATGTAAAGGAACGTGGTTTTGTCGCTATCCTTGAGCCAGATGTTGATGAAGGACTGCCACAGGGTCGCGCCCTCGCGTTCCTTCTCCATGCGGCGCACACGGAAGGCCACGGCGCAGCGATCGAACGGCAAGAGGCGGCGGAAATTCTCGTCGCGAGCAAGCCACTCGTCGAACTGCTCGATGTTCTTCATTTCCATGCCGCCTGCCTCGTAGTTCACAAGGCATTCCTCATCCATGTAGAGGCGGCGCTGCATGAGTCGCAGCTTCTCTTCCCGATCGGCCGGATCACCCTTGCGGACCTGCACGGCTTCCTCGGTCAGGCCGGCGTAAAGCTCCAGCGTGTAGATGCGATCTTCGACGACCTTGATCGACTTTTTCATCGGGCCGATTGACGCCTGAACCGACATCGTCGGGGCCATCATCCAGCGCGCGAGGTTACCATTCGCGGCCTCGATCTCTTTGAACAGGTCGGGCAGCGTCTTGTCCTTCGCCTCGATCAGCGCGTTCTTGTAGGCCTTGGTGTCGACCTGACTGGTGACTGCGACTAGCGCATTGGTCGCCTCGCCGGTCTTGTCCTCGATCCGCTGCGTAGGCACCACGCCGAGGCGCTGGGTCACTTCCCTGACTTCGCCGAGCAGCGCATTCACGCGGCTCTGGTATCGGCTGATATGACCGGCAATCACGCTTTGGGCGTTCGGCTCGTAGCGCAGCCGTTCCTCGAACTCGTCGAAGTGAATGCGCACGGAAGTGTAGCCGCCCTGTCGATCGCGCGGCGCATGGATTTCGACGAAGTTGGAGCCGATCTCCATGACGCAGCCGAACCACTCAAGGACATCGCCCTTTTTGTGCTTGGTTGTATGGCCGTCATCGTCGGTGTTTGTGTATTCGCCGTCGAAGCGCACGGTGTGCTTTACCCAATACCACTGGCCGATTTCGACAGTGTCGACGCCGTGGCGCTCGCCGGAGTCCCAGCGCTCGGCCAGTGGACGCAGGGAAATTTCGTGCATGTCGTCGCTGGGCATGTGGTCATTCTCTTTCATGTGACGTGCCCTTCCCTACGCCTCTGCACTCATCCGTGTCAAGCAATCGTTCCCAACTTCTGTCAAGAATTACTGGACAATGGTTAATTTCCTTGCTAGACGGCTGCATCCAAACGGAGTTCCCCAATGCTTGGGTTTGTCATCTTCCTTCTCTTCGCCATCCCGTTGATCTGCATCCTAATCGACCGCTTCCTTCGCTACGATGGATCGTCTGCCAAGGCGCTGTTCGACGACTGGCGTGCCGCTAAGCGCGAGTACCAGAAGGACAGTGCCAAGTGGGGACGCTGATGTCCATTCCAGTCGCTCTGGCGGCTGGCTTCCTCGTAGGCGCGTCGACCAGCTACATCATCTCAACCCTTGCCGAGGCCAAGCAGCTTATAGCTCAGCGCCTGCGGATCAACCGGATGAAGAAGCGGGCGGCGCGCCACGACTGGGAAAAGTGGAACGCATTCTATCCCGCCGAAATCACGGATTGGAACGCCGCTGCTGCGGCCCATCCCGACGAAGCTCTTGCCCGCAGTTAGGATTTCAAAAATGGACACCGCATCAAATGCAGCCGACCTGCGTCAGGACCTCGACGCCGATATTTCAGTGGTCCTCGAATGGGTCCGGCGCTCGCTGGAAACATTCAAGCCGCTGAACTCTCCGCATGAAGGGTATGCCCATATCAAGGCGCATCTCGATAAGCTCTGGGGCACGGTTCTGGCGGACAGCTACCGCCCGATCGATCGCAAGCTCCACGCATACAATATGTCGGCTGCCGCCGTTCGCTACATCATCGACCTGACGCCTTTCAAGCCCAGCCGCACCGAGGCCGACAAGATCGTGTTGGCGATCGACGCGGTCCACGCCGAGGTCAAGAAAGCGATGATCAAGCACAAGCCGATGGTCTCCGTTCACGAGGGCTACGGCGTCATCCTCGAAGAGGTCGATGAGCTTTTCGAGGAGGTCCGCCCGGATCGCGGCCGGACCACGGAAGCCCAGAAGGAAGCCTTGCAGGTCGCCGCCATGGGCGTGCGGTTCGTGCTTGATGTCGCGGAGAAGCAGCGTTGAACCTGCGTATGGAAGAACCGGTCGAAGTTACCATCTCCAACGTCGCAGAACTCAAGCACGTCCATCGCGGGCAGCTTTGGATCGACGCGGACCATGAGCCCTGCACGATTTACGTGACCGATATCTCGACGCATCTGCGTGCCGGGCTGCTGGCGAACGGAGACAAGGCACGCTTTCCACTGCGGCTCGCGCCGCTCGGAACCTCAATCACGCTCACGCAGGAAGATTCCTAATGCGCCCGGTGCCTGACCTCTACCTACCAGTCGGCATCGCGTCCGAAAGCGCGTTTATCATCAACGCTGACGGCCGCAATCCGTCCGGCAACGACCTCGGCTACCGCATGACGTTCGCCAAGGACGCGACCGAGATCGGCGTCAAGATGCTGGCGGCTCTTATCGGACCCGATGTCGATCCGACCGATGGCATCTACGCAACCCTTTGCACGATGCTCGCCGAGCTCGGCCAGCCGGAAAAATGGACGATCAATTTCGACGGCACGTTCCGCTGGAAGTGCATCGTCGATGTCGACAACGGATGGATCGAACTGTCCTTGACCACGCTGGCGCTGCCGGACGTCGAAGTTGTCGATCCGCGCCCCGGCGCACTCATCAACCACTTGGTGACGGAGTCCCGGAAGTACGGCTTCGTTCCCATCACCGGCATGGTTGAGCCCGACACGTGGGGCAAGATCGTCGAACTGGTCGTGGATTCAGAAGGGTCCCATATCTCCCGGCGCTATCCCGAGGGTGACAATTCTTGGGAGGTCACGAACTGGTTCGAGGCGACGACCGATGTCGACGAGGTCCTGTCGATCAATGTCGGCTATGTCGGCTGCGAGCGCGACGACATCTCCTACATCACCGGCCATTGGGTCACCCAGCCGCGCATCGACGCCGAAGTGCGTGTGGACGGCAACGGCCCCGGCACGCTTCTGGTCTGGGCGATCGGCAAGAAGGCCGACCTGTTCTCAGCCATCAACCTGACCTCCGAGCGCCTGAACATGGTCAGCACCGACATGGGTGCCGCCCTCGAAGCGCAGGAAGCGGCCAAGGGCGTCGACGCGGCGGACGCTCAATGAGCGACGTGGTGGCAGACAAGATTCTGGTTTCCCGCGATCAGCGGGAGGCTCAGCGCTGCAAGAGCGCGCTCGCTCTCGGCCCCGACTGGCGCGCGGTCGGCATGCATCAAAGCCTCGCCGGCTTCCGCGCCAACCGGATCGTCCTGATCGGGGTCAGCCTCGATCGGCAGATCGATGTCGACTGGGTCGAACAGGTTCTGCGGCTGCGGCTCATGCCGGGCGGAAAGATGGAAACCCTCTGATGAAAAACGTGCTTCTCGCAACCCTCTTCGCGACCGTGGCCGCGACCGCTCTTCTCTTCCTCGCCGGGTGCGATCCCGAGACCCCTGAACAGGCCTCCCGGCGCATCGAGCAGACCAGCACCGAAGGCACCGAGATTGTCGCCGTGGTCGACGGTTGCCGGCTGTTCCGCGTCAACGATCCGCGCAATCCGCACTACGTCTATTTCGCACACTGTGCGGGCGGGTCCGATCAGGCCGACACGTCCTACGAGACGGGCGGCAAGACCTCGCACACGGTGCGCGTGACCACGACCGGAGAATGACAATGCATACCGAAGAGAACTGGCGCGACTTCATCACCCACGCTGCCGCTGGTGAGCACTTCGGCCGGCTCTATGCCGAAGCGAACGGACTTCCGGAGCCCGAGACCTATGACGGGCTGTTCGATGAGATCATCGCGAACATGACACCCGAGTTTGCCGACTACCTCTACTGGGTGACGATCTCTCAGTGGGGAGCGGAAGCTGTACCCGCCGATTTCTGGGCCAAGGCCAGAGAGCGCTGGCCGAAGGTTCGCCTTCCGAAGTTCTTCCCTTCGTAAAAGCGTTCCCAACTAATTCTTGACAGGTGAGTCAAGCAATTCTAACCAAACGACGCACAACGGAGTGATCCCAATGGGTCTCAAAATTGTAGGAGCCATCATCATCGTCGCCCTTCTGGGGCTCGGCGTGACGTGGCTTCTTGAAAACGTCCAGATCAAGAAGAGGGAAGATTAATGCGTATTGCAGGTATTGGACTCATCGCTATCGCGGTGATCGGAGCGATCGGCTTCTTCGGCTGTCTCCAGAGTATCGACGAAGGTGAACGCGGCGTGATCCTGCGCAACGGAGCCTACTCCGGCATCGCCGAACCGGGGATGAATTTCATCAATCCGATCATCGACTCAGTCAAGGAAATTTCGATCCGCTCGAACTCGCGGCTGTACGAGAAGGAAGAGTTCTACTCCTTCGACCGGCAGCTTGCGCACGTCACCCTGTCGGTGACCTACAAGCTCGATCCGAGCAAGGTCGCCGAGGTCTATGCCGAGTACGGCTCCGAGGAAGGTGTCATGACCCGGCTGGTCGATCGCCGCGTCAAGAAGGAAGTCAAGGAAGTGCTGGGGCAGTTTACCGCCCAGACCGCCATTCAGGAACGCGCCAAGCTCGGCCTCGACGTGACCAAGGTCATGGTCGCCAACATCAACGGCCCGGTCATCATCGAGTCCGTGCAGATCGAGGACGTGAAGTTCTCGCCGGCCTACGAGCAGTCGATCGAGCAGGTGATGCTCGCGGACTCCAAGGTCAAGCAGCTTGAATCCGAAAAGCGCCAGAAGATCGTCGAGAACGAGATCACGGTCAACAAGGCCAAGGCCGACGCCGACGCGATCATTGCCAAGGCCGGAGCCGACGCCAACGCCAAGCGTCAGAACGGCGATGCCGAGGCCGATGCGATCCGTGCCAAGGGCAAGGCGCTTGCCGAAAATCCGGGCCTGACCGCACTGATCACGGCCGAGAATTGGAAGGGCTTGCTGCCGACGACCATGGTGCCCGGTGGCGCGGTTCCTTTCATCAACGTGGACCCCAAGTAGCGGCCGGAGGCGGCTACCTGATCCACACATACAGGGGTCGGCGGTAGACGCCGGCCCCTTAATTTCAACAGGGCAAGGGATAATGAAAAAGATCATCATCGCACTGGCCGCGCTCGCGATCCTCGCGACCCCGGCAACAGCCGCCTTCCGTTCAAGCGGTGGCTTCCGTCCATCCATCCGCTTTTCCGCGCCGAAGTTCTCGGCCCCGAAGACCTACACGGCTCCGAAGTACACCGCCCCGGTCAGCCCCGGCCAGCCGAAGAGCTATTTCAAGCCGGCACCGACTGCGCCGCTGACAAAGCCGTGGGAGAAGCCTGCGGCACCGAAGACCTATCAGCCTTACGTCGCGCCGCGCGCCGCGCCGCCTGTCGTCCAGCACCACTACCACGACAGCGGCCCGACCTCGAACCTCTGGTTCTGGATGTACATGTTCGGCAACAGCGGCAACAACGGCGGCAGCACCAACAACTACTACCAGACGCCGCCCGCTGGCGCGCCGGCAGCCGCCACACCACAGACGACCCAGCCCGCCACGCCCGCGCCTCCGGCAGCCGCCGCCGAGGATGATCAGGACCCGGCCAAGGGACCGCGCAACATCGGCGCGGAACCGGCGAAGGACCTGTCTTGGTGGGACTGGTTCTGGAGTTGGCTCTAAAAAGTTTCGGAGCCGTGTAAAG
>NZ_RZSJ01000089.1:0-14476 GCF_003998025.1 Mesorhizobium sp. M8A.F.Ca.ET.021.01.1.1 | reverse complement strand
CATCTATCGCGCGGCGGCGGCAGCGTGCAAGGCCGCTCGTGACCAGAGGCGGAACCTGGCGCGCACTTGCCGAGCCATATTCCTCACCCGCTTCCAACCGGAATGCTTTCACCGCAAAAGTCTGGCGCATGCCCGATCTTGAATGGCCGTGGTGCCGCTCCGAAAATTTTTTTGGGCGACCTCTTGAACAAAAAAACCGTGATTCCCAGATCGTTTTCCGTCGAGGCTTCGGCTCGACATACCGCGCCGCAGCAGCGCTGCGGCGACCCGTAAACCATGTTGCTTCACGGAGGATATGGCTATGAGAAGCTTTGATTATTCCCCTCTTTACCGCACCACCGTCGGCTTCGACCGGCTGTTCGACATGCTCGAAAACAGCGTCCGCTCCGACTGGCCTCCCTACAACATCGAGAAGAATGGCGACAACGACTATCGCATCACCATGGCCGTCGCCGGCTTCGGTCCTGACGAAGTGGACCTTGTGCAGAACGGCCCTGAATTGTCCGTAATCGGACAGAGGAAGCCTGATCAGCAAAATCTGGAAATCCTCCACCGCGGCCTCGCGATAGGCAACTTCAAGCAGGTGTTCAAACTTGCAGACCACGTCAAGGTCAAGGCGGCCAATATCCATAATGGCCTGCTGTCGGTGGACTTGGTCCGCGAAGTGCCCGAGGAACTCAAGCCTCGGCGCATCGAGATCCGCTCCGAAGCCAGAGCGGTTCCGCTTCAGGAGAGCGGCAGCAAGCAGTCCATGGATGCAGAGCTGCAACGCAAGGTCGCCTGATACTGGCAACCTCAGTCTGTGGTCCGCCTCCCGGGCCGGGAGGCACAGATCGCGGAGAATGGAGATGAGATACGAATCTGACTGTGTTCATGAATTCAGACCGGCAGATCACGCAGAGGAATTCGCTGCCCTGCGTACGCCCGAGGACGTCCTGAACGAGGACATGACGGTCGGCGAGAAGAGGGCTTTGCTCGCCTTCTGGGCTTCAGACGCCAATGCGGTTCCCGACAATCCCACCCTACGCCAATTGGACAGCGGTGCCATTGCGCAGGTCAGCGAGATTCTTCTTGCGCTCCACACCCTGGACGAGATTGGCCGCAAGCCGCCGGCCAGGGCGCCGTTTGACCGCAGTCCGTCTTCAGGCCGGCGTCGAAACAAAACGAGGCGTAGCTGGCTGCGATACCCCTGGCGAGACGACGATGACGATGATCCGCCGCCGGTTCCGGCCTATGCCGGTGTCCCGCCCAGATGTGGAGATGGCGGCATGTTCGCGGAGCTTGAGCATGCCGTTGCGTGAAAAGCTGAACCAGCAAACCAAATCGCTCAACCGAATGGAGGACCATATGGGCGACAGGACGTTCGATCGACCAGTGTTGGTTAGGAATGGTCAGTTCATTCAAGAAATAGGAAGTCTTGATGACGCATTCGATTTCCTGGACGAGTGGCCGCGGGAACGTCGGGGTCCGATTTTCGAGACGGCCTTCCGGGCTTGCCAGCGTGCTTACGACGGTCAGATACCCCTGTCGGTCGCGCGCGATGCCGTCGCTGGGTTCGCGAGATCCGTCAAGATCCTGCAGGAGCCGCTTGCTCCGCTCCCCTGGATGAGCGGCACCAAATCAGGCCGCGGTGGGGTAGCCGCCTAGCTGGGGCAACGGCAGCGGCCAGAGGTGTCGCTGTCACAGCCCGTCAAGGCGCTCCTCTTAGGCAATCGGCCTTTCCGGGGCTCCGACTGCAAGAAGATCAATCTCAGCCTCGTCTTCGCCGGCCAGACCGTTGGCATCAAACAGGTCGAAGACCATATCTGGCTGGCGAGCTTCATGGCCTACGATTTGGGATACTTCGATGATGAGACATGCAGGCTCGAACCACTCCAAAACCCCGTCGGGCCAAAAGTGTTACCCATGTCTCCGGTATAAACCGTAACCTATGTGTCCGGAACGGACCTTGGAAATGTTGGCTCCCCGGGCCGGATTCGAACCAGCGACCAACCGGTTAACAGCCGCATTTAGCATCCACTCATAGAGCACATTACCGGTTGGCCGGTCACCTCTGGAACCCTTGATTTATATGGCGTCCCGATTGCCTATTGCCTTTTAGCGCACACTAGGGCTACATATGCAGGACAGTTGATTTGTAGCCCTGATGTAGCCCGGAGGCTCCTATGGCAAAAGTTTCCCTGACCGACTTCAAGGTGAAGAGCCTCAAGAAGGCGCCCGCCGGCAAGCGCTACGATGTGATGGACTCCGAGGCCAGGGGGCTAGGGGTTCGCGTCAACGACAAGGGTGAGCGCACCTTCATTTTCTACAGCCGCTTTCCTGGCAAGTCGGCACCGGAGCGCCGTGTCATAGGCGAATACGTCGAACCTGACGAAAACGGCCAGCATCCGGCAATGTCGCTGGCAGAGGCCCGCAAGAAAGCTGGCGAGTGGCGCGGGCTGATCAAGAGCGGTGTCGATCCCAAGGTGAAGGATGAGGAAGCGCGAACGGCGCAAAAGATTTCCGCTGCTCAGAAGCTCGACCGTACCTTTGAGACGGTGCTGGACCGGTACATCAAAGCTCGGCGCCGTGACGGCATCCGCAAGGTCAACGAGGACGAGAAGGACTTCAACCGGGAATGCCTGCCTAAGTGGAAGGGTAGGGATGTTGCCGGCCTGACCATGACCGAGATCATGCAGGTGGTCGATGGCATCGCCGCTCGCGGTAAGCAGCGCCAGGCGCTCAACATTTCGCAGAAGATCGGCACATTTTTTAACTGGTGCGTCGATGACGAGGTGATTGGGGTTTCGCCTTATCGCGCTAAGAAGGTGCGCACAGCGATAGGGCAGAAGCGCCGCCGTGACCGCACTTTGAACGATGCCGAGTTGCGGGCCTTCTGGAAAGCCACAGACGGGACGGTTGAGGATCTTGGCGAGGTTGTGAGCGCGGTGTACCGCCTGCTGCTGCTAAGTGGCCAGCGCCTCAACGATATCGCGGAGGCTTCATGGCTAGAACTGGATGCGAAGAAACAAGTGCTGACGATTCCGGCCGAGCGCTTCAAGTCGGAGCGTGACCACACGGTGCCGGTCACCGATGACGCTATGGCGATAATTGAAAAGCTGCCCCGGTTCAAGAAATGCGACTGGATGTTTTCACTCGACGGGCAGGGATCGGTCACGGTCGGCGACAAGGTCAAGAAGCGCCTCGACGCTGCGATGCTCGCCGAGTTGAAAAAGCATGATTCGGAGGCGACCCTGCCGCACTGGATCAATCATGACATTCGCCGCACAGTGCGCACTAGGCTTTCCGAACTGGACGTGATGGACGAGGTTGCTGAAGCTGTCATCGGGCACGTGCCCACGGAGCTCGTCCGCACCTATAACCAGTCCGACCGCATGAAGGTGAAGCGGGATGCCCTTACCCGCTGGCAGGGCGCGCTGAATGTCATCGTAGGCAAGGGCAATGCCGACAACGTCATCCCGATGCGAGGCGCCAGTGTCTGACATCGAAGCCCTCCGCCGCCGGCTGGCGGCTGCTCTCGTAGCAGAGGGCGACGACAACGACACGCCCGAGCGGGCGCGCGTCAGGAAGGGACTCGGCGCCGTGCTGGATTTCCTTAGAGACGCCGACATCGATGTCAGCCTCAGGGCCGATCTGCACCGGCTCTACGCGGCCCTGGAGGATATCAGCCAAGGGCGCACAAACGCGCTTTTGGAGCCTGCCGGCATGCAGCCTGGAACTCCGAAAAAGAAATCCTTCGATGCGAACCACGAGACGATGGCGGCGGCGGCAGTCACCATCTTGAAAAACGATGGGTGGAAGCTTGACGACGCGCTTGGCTATGTCTCGGCGGCGCTTCGCCTCGATAGGGGCGCGCTCGCTGATTATCGGAAGAACCTCACAAGCCGAAAGATACGCGGCATCCACGCTGACAGCTATGCCCAATGGCTCAATGATCGGAAGGCTTATCCTCACCGCTCGGCGGTCGAACACGTCGCGGTGATGATCGAGATAGGCAAGAAGTTCACGCCCGCGAAAGTGTAACTTCCAGTCTCTTTTTACCCCGGCACCGCTGGCACCTTAGGGGCGTTAGAAACCTCTAAGGAGCAACCGAAATGCCCCTCATTCCCTTGGCCGAACTGCCAGCCAAAGGCATCACGTATTCCCGGAATTACCTGGACAGGCTGATCAAGGAAGGCCGCTTTCCGAAGCCCGTTTTCCTGTCGCCCAGGCGCCGCGCCTTCATCGAGACTGAGATTGACGAGTGGGTGAAAACCCGCGTTGAGCAGCGCGAGGTGGCATGATGCACCTCGAAACAGAAACCGCCGCCCCGACTGGCATCGGGAACGGCGGCAAGGATAACGTTTCACCCCGCAAATCTAACCGCTCTCGCTGGCATTCGCAAGAGAAGTGGGCCGCCGATCATCCTCTTGAGGTGTGGGCGCACTACTGCCTCGGCGTCGGCCTGAAACGTGGCCTGATCATTCGTGAGGCCTGTGAAGTTTGCGGTGCCGACGACACTGACGGCCATCACGAGGATTACCAGAAGCCGCTGGATGTCCGTTGGCTCTGCCGCCGGCACCACAAGGCTGAGCATCGGCGCCTAAAGTGCGAGGCGACCGGATGAGCAACACTCGCAACTTCACCATGGTTGCGCCTGGGCTTCACAGCTCCAGGCGTTTCCTGGCCCTCGATGACAGCCGGCGCGCGCTGTTCTTCTATCTGCTCACCAGCCCGCACCAGACCAGCTGCGGCTGCTCTCAGATTCGGCCCGGCTATGCCTGCGCTGATCTCGGTCCGGGCTGGCCGGAACCGAAGTATCAGACCTGTCTCGCCGACTTGGAGGGCGCCGGCCTCATCATCACTGATCCCGACACCAACGAGATCTATATCGATCGCTGGTTCAAGCATAACTCCAAGGGCTCGTGGAAGTACGCCAAGGCCATCCAGAGCCAGATCGACAAGATCGAAAGCGAGATGCTCCGGGAGAAGGTGAACGCCGACTTCGCCGCCACCGAACTTGGGCAAGCCGCCTACGAGGCTGGCGAGGCTGACAGAGCCGCCGATCGGCCGACACCGGCCAACGTCTCAAATCACCTGCTGAACACCGGCCTTATGCGACGAGGAAGATAGGGCATGGATAGGGTATCGAATGACAATCGATATACGGAGACGGAGACCGATACGGAAACCGAGATTGAGACCATACGCATACGAAAAACCGAAAGAGAGACTTTAGAGGCTCGCTTGGGAAAAAGAGGCTGGGCAATCCGAGTTTCAGAGCGAACTGCCGTAGCTGATCCCGAAGAGACAGGCTATCCGGCGACATTTTTTTGCACATGCCTGTTGGGCGCTGTTGGCCTCTTTGGTGGCCTAAACCGGCTTAGCACCGGTTGGTCAGCTAGCATCAAGCTCTTGTAAACGTTGCATTTTGCTGCAAATGTGTAGGCATCTGATTTGCTCTGGGCTACATCGGGGCTACAGTTGGAGCGTGACATGGCGAAAACGAAGCCCATCCCTAAGCCCCAGGCCGGCACCCGCGTTGGCAACGGCAAAGACATCCTTGCTGGCCTCGATCATCGCTCCGTTGTCATGCGCCGCTACCGCGAGATTCTGAGCCAGCTTGTCACCGACATGGGCGGCGATCCTTCCGAAGCCAAGAGCATCATTGCCAAGCGTAGCGCCACGCTCGCTGTGTGGTGTGAGCAGGCAGAAGCCACGATGGCTGAAAGCGGCGATATCGACATAGGCGAGTTCACCACGGCAACGAACGCATTGCGCCGCTTGCTGGTGGATATCGGCCTGGAGCGCAAGGCCAAGGACATCACGCCGACGCTCAAGCAATACCTTGAAGGGCAGGCCGCGTGACAGTCTCCCCAGCCATCACCATCGACAAGGCGCTGAGAGACCCGAATCTGTTGGGTGCTGCTCTCGGCACCTCACCGACCTGGGACACGTGGATTGCCATTCTCCGGGCCGCCTATGGCCTGCCGTTGAGCGATGGCGAGCGCGTGGCCTTCGATGCCGTCTCTGGTGGCAGGGAACCACCCAAGGGCCGCGTTCGTGAGCTGTGGTGCATCATCGGCCGTCGCTCGGGCAAGTCACGCATTGCGGCCGCCCTGGCCTCGTTCATTGCAGCCTTCAACGAGCATCAAGACAAGCTCTCGCCGGGTGAAGTCGGGACCATCCTCGTGCTGGCCGCATCCCGTGTGCAGGCCGCATCGGTCTTCAATTACATCCGGGCTTTCTTCGAGTCCTCCAAGATCCTCAGTCAGCTTATCGAGACCGTGACCGCCGATGAGATCAGGCTGCACGGAAACATCGCTGTTGGCGTTCATACCAACTCGCACAAGACGGTTCGTGGTCGAACGCTGCTTGCCTGTGTCTTTGACGAGGTGGGCTTCTGGCGTGACGAGACGACATCGCTGCCCGACGTTGAGACCTATCGCGCGGTGCTGCCGGCACTGGCCACGACCAAGGGCATGTTGATTGGTATCAGCTCACCCTATGCCCAGAGGGGATTGCTGTACACCAAGCACCGCGATTGCTTCGGCAAGGACGACAGCAACGTGCTGGTGGTGCAGGCCGCAACGAAAATCCTCAATCCGACGATCGATCAGACCATCATCGATCAGGCCCACATTGACGACCCGGAAGCGGCTGCGGCGGAATGGGACGCACACTTCAGGGGCGATCTGTCCACCTTCGTTGACAGGGCCGTGGTGGAGCGCTGCGTCGATCCTGGAGTGAAAGAGCGCCCTTACGAGCGGGCTTACCGCTACGTGGCCTTTTGTGACCCGTCCGGCGGCGCTCACGATTCGATGACGATGGGTGTAGCGCACAGGGAAGGCGATCTGGCCTTGCTGGACTGTGTCCGGGAAGTCCCGCCGCCCTTTGCCCCGGCAGATGTGGTTTCAGAGTTCTGCCGGGTGCTGCACGCCTACAAAATCACTTCCGTGACCGGTGACCGCTATGCCGGCGCCTGGGTGTCCGATGCCTTCAGGAAAGAGGGCATCCGCTACATTTCCTCAGAACGGAGTCGCTCGGAAATCTACCTGGACGCGCTGCCCGGCTTGATGGGCGCGCGATATTCCCTGCTCGATAACATCCGGCTCGTCAGTCAGATTTCGCAATTGGAGCGCCGCACTACCCGAACCGGCCGCGACAGCATCGACCACATGGCCGGCGCTTCCGATGACCTTTGCAATGCCGCGCTCGGCGCCCTGGTGCATGCGCCCAATGCCGGGCGCTCTGCTTCTCCTGCCCTCTCGAACGGCCAGAGGCCGACCGTCAACCTAGGCTATCCCGGCACGAAAAAGCGGATGCTGGCGAGGCCTTCAACCCCGGTGAGATGATGACCGACCTACCAACCCAACTTGCCGACGCAGAGGCCCGACTGGAGGCCGCCCGAAAGATGGCCGGTGTTGCTATGCTGGAGGGCCGCGACATCGACCATATGGCCATGATGGCGATCGAGGCCGAGATTGAAGGCATCCATGCTGCCGGCGGCGAGATTGCCCGGCGTGAGCGTGAGACAATCGCCACGGCGGAGAGAACCCGAATTGCCAGTCTCGAAGACAAGCTGAAGCGGCTGAACTCGGAGCGCTACGAGGCCGCGACAAAGGCTCAGGAGGCCGCAGAACAGCTTTGCGAAAACATCAAGCTGTGGCGGAGCATGAATGCCGATTGCGCCCGCGTGGTGCGGAGCCTGAACCCGAAAAACGGTGCCGGCATCCTGGACAATCCCGACACCGAAATCCGGATTTCCCGGATGTTGGCGCACGCCCTGAAGCCGGTCAGCGGCCTTCGCCGCCGGTTCGGCCTGATCTCTTTTCCAGAAGCGCCATTGGCCAGCGGCGACTGGGCTGAGACCGAGAAAAAGATAACCGAAGCCGCAATCCTGGCCGTCCTCAAAGGAGAAGACGCATGGTGACGAAAGCCCTTGAACTGATCGCCCTCATCGACAAAGGAGCCCTGTGATGGCCAAGACCGAATTGAACGCCAACGATCTGAAGCCGGCAGCGCGCCTTGCGCCCGTCATCGATCCCGCCCGCGTCACGCTGCAATCGACCGGTTTCATCTGGCGGGAATACATGGTCCGCTGTCCCGCCGATCTGGTTTCAGACGACCTGAAAGAGCCGGGCATCTGGCGACGGCTCCAGGGCTCGGGCGGTAGCAAGACGCTCAAGAAGCACGACCGCGTCTATATCGTCGCCTTCGATGAAACCTGGGTGGCGGAAGCGATCGTGGCGAGCGCCGACAACAAGGGCGCCGTGCTGGCGAAGCCCCGCCTGACGACCTTTCCCGAGCGCTACGACAAGCTCTTCAACGACGGCACCTACAAGATCGAATGGAACGGCTTCGGCTTCGTGGCGGTGCGCATCGCTGACGGTCACGTAATGACCCAGCCGACCGCGAACGTCGCCTTGGCCGAACGGCTCTTGGCGCTGCTCTATCCCCAGAGGGCTGCATAATGTCGAACGAACTCACAGTTTCGAATCCTGGCGCGGCTGGAGCAGGCTCCGCGACGGGTGAAGGCCTAACGACCGGTGTCCATCAGACGGGGATTGCCTCACCGTCTGGCGGCACCGGTCGTAAAGCTGAAATCGAACGCGCGATGCGGGAAGACTTCGACCTGTACGAAAGATCGGGCATGTCGGCGGAATATCGCCAGATCCTCGAATCCGAGCAGGCGCAAATAAACCCGGATTTGGTTAATCCGACCCAGCCGATGGATGCCGAACAGAGCCGGAATTTGCTATGTGGGTCACAAGCCGGCCGCCGGCTGGTTTCAGACTGGGACAGCCTTGGTGGGTTTCGCGTCCATCTTGGCAACGTCCAGCGTTCGGCTTCGGAAATCGTGCGCTCTCTAGGCGGCAACCGCGAACAGCGCGTGTTCATGGAGCATTTCGACCGTCACGTTCCCGAGCCCGCGCGCCTGGCTGTCTATGCGGAAATCGCCGCTGGTAGCATGTACGTCACACCGGCCACGGCGGCCGAGGTGAACAGCTTCGCAGCGACCCCGGCAGGGAAGGCCCTTGTGGCCGAATGGGGCGCCGATGCTGCTGCATGTGTCGCGCAGCTACGTGCCCGCGCCAAGCGCATTGACGACGGCCTGGATGAGGACGACGCGCACGAATTCTGGTTCTGGCTGGACGAGCAGACGCCAGCGACAGCAGCGGCGATCTTCCGCAAGATGGCGGGGTGACTGACTCATGGCCGAAGATCCGATCGTCAACGTACTCCAGCAGAACGGTGTCCAGGACTGGCATACCGACGATCTGGAGAACGCCACCGCCGCTGATTACGTCAACGTCAAGATAGGAGACGAGTGGCACCAGCAAGGCGCCATGCGGCTCGGCGGCTCGATCTATGGGCCGAACGATCGGATGAACTTCGGCGGGCAGCTCACGGCTGCGAAGTATGAGCCGATGACACGGCGCGGGTTGCTCGAATCCGCATTGAACCAGCCCCTAAGCATCTTCTCGACCCTGGAGCAGAGCGCACGGCAAGGCGTGCTGGACAGCTACGTCCTGGGGACGATCTTGCGCCACAGCACGTTGCCTGAGGAAGCGCCGGTCCAGGAAAGCGTCGGGCCGGATGGAAAGGCCATTGTCGGAACCGGTGATGTCTACATCCCACCCGATGTCGGCGCGCGGGATGCCTTCATGGGCAATTGGGGCGACACTCCGGCTCAGCTTGAGCAGCGTCGGAATTCGCTCGGAGCCATGACTGAGGATCAGTACAAGGCCTCTCCCTGGTTCCGAAAGGACATTCCTTACGATCCCGGCATGACGGAGACGCGGGCGGCGGCACTAGCGCAGATGTACGACATAAAAGCGGTACGGGACTTCTATGCGCAGAAGCGTCCCTTCGCCGCTTTCATTGGCGGCCTTGCCGGCCAGGCGCTCGACCCGATCAATTACATTCCGGTCTTTGGGCCGGAGGTGAAGGCGGCGGCCATCGCGAGATTCGGGCTGGCAGGACGCATGGCCACCAATGCCGCCGAAGCAGCGATCAACACAGGTGTCGCTGATGTCGTCACCAGGAATATGCGCGTGCAACTTGGCGACGATGTGTCATGGGAAAACACGGTCTCCTCAATGGCAATGGCCGCTCTCATCGGCGGCGGATTCGGCCTCCTGCACGGTGCGATCGAAGGTCGTACGCCGCGCGTCGATCCTCAAATCCGCGCCCGGACGGAAGAGAACCTATCGACCCTGAAGAACATCCAGGAGGCCCGCATTGCCCTGAATGAAGGCATTGACGCAGTTGTGCATGGCGAGGACGTGAACCTCAGCCCGAATGCCACCGAACCGCTGGCCCGGATCACCAATGACGTGCAGCGCATGGAAGCCACCCGCCTTGCTACGGTTGACGCGGCGCCAGTCACCAAGCCAGCAACGATGGAAGATGTGGCGGCATCGTATCGGGTGGTTGCGGATGCCAACCCCCAGCTTGACCCGACCGTCAGCCCGTCACAGTTCGATAGCCTGATGATCGCGGATCTTCAGTCCAAAGGCTTCGATGCCATTGCCGGCGACGAGAAGGCCCGGCCGATGCCGCTGTCCTTCAATCCAGCGACAATCGATGTGCCGGTGGTGACCAAGAGTCAGTCGGTGATCGACCCCACGTTGAAGCCGGGAAGCCCCGAATTTGTCGCGGCTGTGGCGAAGCAAGGGGCGAAGCAGTCAGAGGCCAGGATCGCGCAGCTCACCCGGCAACAAGAGATCGGCAACCGGATGCACAATCGTCTGGTGCGGTGGCTCGATGCCACGACTGGGATTGGTGTCGGCTTCGGTCGCTTCGACAATCACAACATGCTGCCCGAACTGATCGCCTACCATCAGCGGGAGATCGCCGCCGCGTCAAAGGCGGTTGATACGCAACGCCCGGCTCCTGAAGCCCTGCCAGACGGCATCAAGGAGGCACAGGCACGGGTTTCCAGGCCGGAAGACTTGGCCGCTCAATACCACGTCGATCCGAAGACCGGAGCCTTCAAGGAAGAGGCCGATCTGCGCCAGTTAGCTGATGAGGGCAGGCTTTCCGAAGACGATCTTCGGACCATGGAAGAGGCACACACCCAATTCGACCAGGCGACCGCGTACGGGGAGGCTTTGAAGTCCCTCGCTAGCTGCCTGATCTGAAAGCCGATCCGCGCACTCGTCGGGCGGCAGGGCCCTGGTTCGCGCCATTGCAGGCTTCCATGTGAAATCCAATTTCACAAGGTCCGACGTCACAGAAGCACCACATACAGCGCCATAATGTGGTTACGGTAGGCGCTGTACAAGGCACGTCGACCAACGTCTCCAATCACGCAGGTTGTGACAATCCCGCACTTTCGCGGGTGTTGAAACGCATGTAAAAGCCACTACGTAACACGACGAAAGAGTGAAACCATTCACCACCTGTTCACCGCAAATGACGCACAATGAGTGCAACCTGACCGACGCAGGGGCGTTGATTGGGCATAGGATACGTGCTTTGATGTACCACATGGAACTGATGGAGTGGACAATGGCAGCCCCGATTAGGAAGACCGTGGACACGTCCGCGTCGTCGTCCAACGGCGACCGGCGCTTCCCACCCGAGTCTTACCTCTACGATGATGACGTGACGCCGGAAGCAGTGGAAATTATGCGCCAGAAGGCTGCAAAAACCATTGAATCCCAGGAGTGGGAAGTCGTGGATGGCTTCGCCTACTCCGCCTAAGTGGCTAACGCAGCCGCCAACGGCTTTCGATTTGGTGACTGCGAGATTCCCTGAGTCAAATCCCAAGGGCGAGCTTCGGCTTCGCCCTTGTTTAGTTCTGAACGTACTCCGGGGCAAGACAGACGGGGCGATAGCCTGCAGGGTCGCCTACGGAACCAAAAACCTAAAATTCATCCAGCGCAAAACGCTGGACATAATTGTCCAAAACCATGACGACCTCGATTCAATGGGGCTGTCGATGGCGACTCGCTTCGATCTTGATCCCAAGAACGTCGCGGTCCTTCCCTGGACAGAGGAGTATTTTGGGTGCTGGACCGGATATCAGCATCCCAAAATCGGCGCCCTTTCTGAGGACTACATCAAGACCTACGCTTACATCATGGCCCTAAGAGAAGCCAATAAGCCAGCCTGACCCTTGGCGGCGGTGGGCCTGGTCAGGGCGACCCGCCTCCACCGTTGGAGATTCTATTCATCTGCCGCGTTTCGTAACGCCGCTCGGGTCGTGGAAGCGTTCTTCAGTATGCCCGCAGTTATCACACTTGAGGGAGCGCGTCTGGACACCGGCAAAAGCGAAGTGTTCGTGAGGCTTCGAGGCCACCACCTTTAGGCGGCCTTCATTGCAAAGGGCGCACGCTTCACCAGAAGACAGCGTGGCAATTTTTTCTTCGAGTCGCTTTATCTGCTGGTCTCGGTCGTGGATGGTCTCTCTTGCATCTGACAGGGCTATCTTAACATCAGCCAAGGTGCTGTAGAGATCAGCCATCTGTGCTTTAAGAGCGGCTTGGTCAAAGCCTTTGTCGATGTCCCGGAGGTCTTTCACGATCCCCGTTGCTTGAGCCAGCAGTTGTAGGCCAGTCGCAATATCCATTGTTCTTCCCCCCTTTGCCGGCGCTACATGAGCACCTTGCAGGAGCAAAAACAACTCGCTTCCCGGCGAAGGGCGCGCTTGAAAAATTAACCGATGGAGAGCATTGTTGCCAGCGGAGCCTAGAAACTCCCGCTGATGGCCTTTGCCGGGCCTAGGCAACCAGAGCGGTGGCGAGGCGATCCTTGCCGGGATCTTATTTGCCACCGAAACGACCGTGCTGATTTGCCGTCAGCGCGACCGGCACCACTATGCCGGGAAGGCGACGGCAATACAATACCCGCAAGGGAAAGGCCGTCGCGCATGGTCTCTGGCCATGTTTCTAGCTTCCCGGCGCCAGTGCTGACCGCTGGCACCAGGCCCTAGAAAGCCTGTAATCCAGAGAACCATCATGACCTATGCAGCAATCGTGCTGTTGCTCTTCGCAGCAGCCTTACGCACGCGCCTCGGGCGCCTTCACCTCGCAATAAGACTGCTCCGCCTCTCCAATGCCCTCCACAGGGCTGGAAGCAACATCATTGAGCATGTCGAGCGGGAGAAGCAGCCATGAACGCGCACATAAGGACTCTGAAGCCCTTCGCGATGCCGAAGGGGATGGACCCGCGCACATGGCGGCAGACCATCGAAAAGGAACTCAACGCGCTCTTCGACAAGGCCACGGCGCTCATCACCGCGCTCGATGTGATGGAGGCGGACGGCGAAGACCTGGAGGACGGCGCCGACGCCGAACCCTGGCTCGGATGGGGTGAGCGTGGGCCGGGAGGCACCATGTCTTTCCAGGATGGGCGGGGAAGCGCCTATGACGATCGCGAGGAAGAAAACGAGCACGGCGGCGATATCCTGGACGAAGGCGAGCCGTCACTCGGCTGGACGCATCATATCGACCAGCGGCTCTGCATGAAGGTCGATGATTCCGCCTGGGTCGAGGACGGCGAGGAGGACGGTGGCGACTGCCGGGAAGGCGATGACGAGAGGGAGCAACCCGAACATGTCTGACGTCTTCAACCAGATCGCAGCCCGTGCCGAGGCCGAAGCCGAGAAGATCATGCTGGAGATTGAGGTGCTGGCGAACGTCATTGCCGAGAAGATGCAGCACCTCCACGGCGACCGTTGCCGCTTTCATATCAGCCACGAGCACGGCTTTGTAATGGTGGTGGTGCAAAACCGCTGATCAAGTGGAAAACATTTCCACATGGCCCGCTGCCTCACGGTGGCGGGCTTTTCAATGAGCGATGCCGAAGGCCCGCAGTATCTCAACAACCGCCACAAGGACCGTGGCGATTGTTGCTGCCAGCGCCATGCCCCGCTCGAAAGTTCCGAGGCGCTTAACGGTCGCCAGTTCTTGGCCATCCCAATAGAGCTGATTGGTCACCGGATGCATTCCGAGCAGAGTAAGACCCTCAAGGCTGGTCACCTTGATTCCTGCTGGCCACTCGGGAGGCGGTGCGTCCGACGCATAGCGATTCGCTCTGATCTGCGCCCAGTCGATCATCAACCCCTCCCAAATGTAGCCCTAGGTGTAGCCCAAAGCAGCAAAAGCGATATATTCGGGCGGGCTAGAACGTCTGCTAAGTGTTTGAAAATGTTTGGCTCCCCGGGCCGGATTCGAACCAGCGACCAACCGGTTAACAGCCGGTTGCTCTACCACTGAGCTACCGGGGAACGGAGGCTCTTTGAGCAATTGGCGCAGCCTATAGCAAACCCGTTTCGGCTTTGCAAAGAAGCATTTCGCATTTTTCCGAGACTTTTTCGCGCAGCGGTTTCTCGCAATCGGCCTTGGCCGCCCTCATATTAGTCGTCTTGGTGACGGCGCGGAACCGAAAGGGCGGTCGCAGCTTTCGTAAAATGACATTATCGAGCCCCCAGACAGGCAGTTCTTCGCGATGACGGCAGCGGACGAAAACCGGATAGCAGCACGAA
>NZ_RZSJ01000899.1:0-1494 GCF_003998025.1 Mesorhizobium sp. M8A.F.Ca.ET.021.01.1.1 | reverse complement strand
TTGATATAATCCTCATTGTGCAGCGTGACGTTTTCCACCACGACGCCGCCGACGGTCACCGGCGCAAGCCGCGCGACCGGCGCCAGCGTGCCGGTTCGGCCGACCTGGATGTCGATCTTCTGCACGGTCGTCATCGCCTGTTCGGCCGGGAATTTGTGCGCGACGGCCCAGCGCGGCTCACCGGTGACGAAACCCCAGCGGCGCTGCAGCTCCAGCTGGTCGACCTTGTAGACGACGCCGTCTATGTCATAGCCGAGCGACGAGCGCTGCTCCTCGATCCGGTGATAGTGCGCGACCAGTTCCTCGACCGATTTGGCCCGCACCATCAGCGGGCTGATCTTGAAACCCCAATCGGCGAATTTCTGCACCGATTCGTACTGTGTCGGCGCCGGATCGGCCGTAGTATAGCCCCACGCATAGGCGAAGAATTTGAGGTTGCGGCTGGCGGTGACGGACGGATCCTTCTGGCGCAGCGATCCGGCCGCCGTATTGCGCGGATTGACGTAATCCTGGCCGCCGACAGCCGCCGAGCGCGCCTTGAGCGCCTCGAACTCGGCATAGGTCATATAGACTTCGCCACGGATCTCGATGATTTCAGGCCAGCCTGATCCTTTGAGCTTCGCGGGAATGTCGGCGATGGTCCTCAAATTGGCGGTGATGTCCTCGCCGACCGCACCATCGCCGCGCGTCGCACCTTGCACGAAGACGCCCTTTTCGTAACGCAGCGAAGCCGACAGCCCGTCGATCTTCGGCTCGGCGGTGAAAGCGATGTCGAGGTCCTTGTCGCGGTCGAAGAAGCGCCGGCCACGGTCGATGAAATCGGTGACGTCTTCGTCGGTATAGGCCTTGGCGAGGCTGAGCATCGGCACGGCGTGGCGCACCTTGGTGAAGCCTTCCGCCGGTGCGGCACCAACCCTGAGCGAGGGCGAATCCTCACGCACCAACCCGGGAAAGCGCTCCTCGATGGCAAGATTGCGCCGTCGCAACGCGTCATACTCCGCGTCCGTGATCGTAGGTGCGTCCTCGGCATGGTAGCGCCGGTCGTGACCGGCGATCTCTTCGGCAAGGCGCTGGAGTTCGGCTTCAGCCTCGCTTTCGCTGAGCGAATCGACGGGTTTTTCGGCCATGCTTTTTGTCCCTGAACGGTGGCGCGCCACAATAGAGCATGATCGTGAAAGGTGGGAACCGGTTTTCGGAAAAGATCATTCCTGAACAGCAGGATGGAGCCATATCCTGACTCGCCTCATGACGCCCGATAGTCTCATGCCGCGTTTGTATTCTCGCGCAGCAGCCGCTCGGCGGCGGCGCGCGCCTCGTCGGTGATAGTGGCGCCGGCCAGCATGCGGGCGATCTCCTCCTGCCGCGCCGTCCTGTCCATCTCGGCAATTCCGGTCGCGACACGGTCGGTGCTGCCCGATTTGGAGATCAGGAAATGTGTTGCCGCGCGCGCCGCCACTTGCGGAGCATGGGTGACGGAAAGCACCTGGACACGCT
>NZ_RZSJ01000898.1:0-1498 GCF_003998025.1 Mesorhizobium sp. M8A.F.Ca.ET.021.01.1.1 | reverse complement strand
GCTTGCGATCAATCCGGCTTCGGCCTAAGTCACCGGCAACCCCCGGAGACTTCTATGGCTGGCATATCCCAACACGGCAAAGCCTTCATTCGCCCGAAGGCGAAAGCGCATTTGCTCATCATCGAGGCGCGCTTTCACGACGACCTTGCCGACGCGCTGCTCGACGGCGCGACGAATGCGCTCGAGGAAGCGGGCGCGACTTATGACGTCGTCACTGTTCCTGGTTCGCTCGAAATTCCCGCAGTGATCACCTTCGCGCTCGACGGCAGGGCCGAAGGCGGGACGGGCTATGACGGTTTTGTCGCGCTCGGCACCATTATCCGCGGCGATACCTATCATTTCGATATCGTCGCCAATGAATCCAGCCGTGCGCTCATGGACCTGTCCGTGCAGGACTCGGTCTGCATCGGCAACGGCATCCTGACCACCG
This sequence comes from Mesorhizobium sp. M8A.F.Ca.ET.021.01.1.1, assembly GCF_003998025.1. NCBI lineage: Bacteria > Pseudomonadati > Pseudomonadota > Alphaproteobacteria > Hyphomicrobiales > Phyllobacteriaceae > Mesorhizobium > Mesorhizobium sp. M8A.F.Ca.ET.021.01.1.1. Next base: position 1,068 of record NZ_RZSJ01000898.1, on the reverse strand, counting down.
AGAACGATGCGCAGGCGTGGACGCGGGCCAAGCGCTCGGAAGGCGACAAGGGTGGCTTTGCCGCGCGTGCGGCGCTGACCATGATCGCGCTGAAGGAACAATTGGGAGCGCGATCGTGAGCGAACCCGCTTCGCCAGGACAGCCCGCGGTGCGCCACGCCAACAAGCGCGGGGCTGCCCGTCTGGCCGCCGTGCAGGCGCTCTACCAGATGGATGTCGCCGGCAGTGGCGTGTTCGAGATCACCGCCGAGTACGAGGCGTTCCGCCTCGGCAAGGAAGTCGACGGTGCGCTCTACCGCGAGGCCGACGCGCAGTGGTTTCGCGCCATCCTGACCGGCGTCGTCGAGAACCAGAAGACCATTGATCCGATCATCCGCCAGGCGCTGACCGACGACTGGCCGCTGTCGCGCCTCGATTCCACGCTGCGTGCCATTCTGCGTGCGGGCGTCTACGAGCTAATGAAGCGCGATGACGTGCCGGTCGCGGTCATCGTCACCGAATATGTCGATATCGCCAAGGCCTTCTACGAGGAAGACGAGCCGAAGCTGGTCAATGCCGTGCTCGACCGTGTGTCACGCCGCGTGCGTGGCGAGGGTCGCGGCAAGGACGCTTCGTGACCGCCATCGCCGTCGAGGCGGGCAAAGAGGCGCGGCGCACCGCGCTGATCCTCGCCGCCTCGCAGGCGATCATCGGCTCGGCGGCCCCCATCGCCATCTCCATGGGCGCATTGGCCGGGCAATATCTGCTCGGCGCCGACAAATCCCTGGCGACGGCGCCCATCACCGGCTTCAACCTCGGCGTGGCGCTCGGTGCCTTGCCGGCTGCGGCCATCATCCGTTGGCTGGGGCAGCGCGGCGGCTTCATGACCGGAACCGTCGTCACAGCGCTCGGCGGGCTGGTCGCCACCCTGGCATTGTTCCATGGCAGCTTCTGGCTGTTCGCGTTCGCGCTGCTCGTCATCGGCGTCGGCGGCGCCTTCGTCCAGCAATTCCGTTTTGCCGCGGCCGACAACGCGCCGCCGGCGTTCAAGGCGCGCGCCATCTCCTTCGTGCTCGCCGGTGGCATCATC
>NZ_RZSJ01000897.1:0-1515 GCF_003998025.1 Mesorhizobium sp. M8A.F.Ca.ET.021.01.1.1 | reverse complement strand
GAGAAAGGCGGCGCCGCCTGCCTTTCCGTACTGACGGACGAGCCGTCCTTTCAGGGGGCGCCGGAATTCCTCACCAGGGCAAGGGCAGCCGTCGCCCTGCCCGCGCTACGCAAGGATTTCCTGTTCGATTCCTACCAGGTCCATGAAGCTCGCGCCTGGGGCGCGGACGCTATCCTGATCATCATGGCCAGTGTTGACGACGACTTGGCGCATGAGCTGGAAACGACCGCGTTCGAACTCGGCATGGATGCGCTGATCGAGGTCCACGACGAGGCCGAGACGGAGCGCGCGTTGAAATTGTCGTCGCGGCTGATCGGCATCAATAACCGCAATCTGAGAACGTTCGAGACCAGCCTTGAGACCTCCGAGCGGCTGGCGGCCATGGTACCTGCCGATCGCCTGCTGGTTAGCGAGAGCGGCATCTTCACCCATGACGATTGTCTCAGGATGCAAAAGAGCGGCATCGGCACCTTTCTCGTCGGCGAAAGTCTGATGCGGCAACAGGACGTCGCCGCCGCGACGCGCTTGCTCCTGACGGGCAAGGCAGTAGCCGAGGCGATCTGATCGTGGCCAACCTCACGCACCTTGGCGCGCAGGGCGAGGCCAACATGGTCGATGTCGGCGACAAGGAAGAGACGACGCGCACCGCGATCGCCGAAGGCTTCGTCTCCATGCAGCCCGAGACATTGAAGACCATTCTCGCCGGCAACGCCAAGAAAGGTGACGTGCTTGGCACCGCGCGCATCGCCGGCATCATGGCGGCCAAGAAGACGCATGAGCTGATCCCGCTCTGCCACCCTCTGCTGCTGACCAAGGTTTCCGTCGACATAGAACCGGACCATGCTCTGCCCGGCCTCAGGGTCACGGCGCTGGCGCGCGTTACCGGCAAGACCGGCGTCGAGATGGAAGCATTGACCGCCGCGTCCGTGGCCTGCCTGACCATCTACGACATGGCCAAGGCGGTGGACCGCGCCATGGTCATCTCCGGTATCCGGCTGGCCGAAAAGACCGGCGGCAAGTCCGGCGACTACAAGGCAGGTGCCTGATGGTGCTGGTTCCGGTCGCCGAGGCGCTCGAACGCCTCCTCGACGGCGCCGTGCCGCTGGCCGGCGAAAGCGTCCCCCTCATCGAGGCTGTCGATCGTGTGCTGGCCGAAGCGGTGGTGGCGCTTCGCACCCAGCCGCCCTTCAACGCTTCTGCCATGGACGGCTATGCGGTGCGAGTCGCCGACGTGGCGTCGGTGCCGTCGAAACTCTCGGTGATCGGGATAGCGCCGGCCGGGCGTGGCTTTGACGGCGCGGTCGGCCAAGGACAAGCCGTGCGCATCTTCACCGGCGCACCGCTGCCTCATGGTGCCGATACCATCGTCATCCAGGAGAATGTCAGGGATCTCGGCGGTGGCAACATCGAAGTGTTCGAGCCCACCGCCGAGTGGCGCAACATCCGCCGCGTCGGCCTCGATTTTTCCAAGGGCGACGTGCTGCTGGAGAAGGGGCGTTTGCTCGACCCGGCTGC
>NZ_RZSJ01000896.1:0-1520 GCF_003998025.1 Mesorhizobium sp. M8A.F.Ca.ET.021.01.1.1 | reverse complement strand
CATGACGGCGAGCCGCGTCTTGCGGTTGCGGCCACCGGCGACAAACGTCCCGAAGGTCAGGTTGCGCACGAGCCTGACGATGATGAGAACGATGACCAGCAGGATCAGCGCCGCGAAGGTCCACAGGAGTGCCGCCGCATAACCGGGGCCCGCCACGCTATCCAGCCACTGCATTGGTTTCCCCTGATCGGTTTTGGAAAGTGACGCGACACTAGACCGTTGCGACTGGCCACCGCAAGTTGCCTTTCACGCATCGTGAACAGCTTGAAACACAGGGAAGGCCGCTCGACATCATTTTTATCTGACATTTGCCGCCCGGGCCTTTTCCGGACTAGGAGAATATGATTCAACCGGCTAAAGCGCGTCGCGCTGAAACGGATTCATGCGACGCGCTTCAGGTCCTTGTTTTTCATGCGTGACGTTTTCCCAAAACCGAAGTCACTTTTGGGCGACATGCATTAGGGGCGGGTGTCGGAACCTCGGATTTCACGAGCAGGGGGCATATGGCCAAGGAAGCGCGCGGCGATTTCTATCCGGTACCGATCGTCGACCAGAATACGCGACCGGGCGCGGTCACCCGGCTTATCATCTTCATCGTCGTTCTGACGGGCGCGGCCATCGTCTTCGGCCTTTTCCGCGAGCGCCTCGGCGATCCCTTCCTGCTCGGCATGCTCGGCGTGCTGGCGATGATCGGTGTCGGCTTCCTGTTCGCGACCGCGATCGGCTTCGTGCAGATCACACCGCGCTCGACGGGCGACGAACTGTCCAAGGCTTTCGTCGATTCGATGGGCCAAGGCCTGCTGGTCACGGACACCAAGGGTCGCGTCGTCTACGCCAACCGGGCTTATGCCGATATGACCGGGGCCACCTCGGCCGCCGATCTGAAGACCGTCGAAGGATTGCTCTCGGATGTCCCCGAGGCCTCGGTGACCATTTACCGGCTGGCGTCCGGCTTGCGTGACGGGCAGCCGGGCGATGGCGAGTTCAGGCTGGCGCAATCGATCCGGCCCGGCGCTGAACCGGGCGCCCGCTGGTACCGGGCGCGCGCCCGCGCGTTCAGCGTTCCGGGCCAGCGGTTGCCGATGCTGGCCTGGCAACTCGCCGATATTTCGCAGGAGCGGGCCGAGCAGGAGCGTTTCTTCCTCGATCTGCAGAAGGCCATCGATCACCTCGACCACGCGCCGGCCGGTTTCTTTTCGGCCGATCAGGACGGCCGCGTCACCTACATCAACGCCACGCTCGCCGGATGGCTGGGCATCGACCTTGCCAGCTTCACGCCCGGCGCCGTCACCTTGCCCGATATCGTTGCCGGCGACGGCATGGCGCTGGTGCGCTCCGTCAAGGCGGATCCCGGCACGACGCGCAATGCGGTCATCGATCTCGACTTGACGACGATGACCGGCGAGGCGCTGCCAGTGCGCTTCATGCACCGCGTTTCGGCAAGCCGCGAGGGCGTCGGCGGCCCGACGCGCACCATCGTGCTCAACCGTACGCAAGGCGAGGATGCCTCGGCCGATCTC
>NZ_RZSJ01000895.1:0-1523 GCF_003998025.1 Mesorhizobium sp. M8A.F.Ca.ET.021.01.1.1 | reverse complement strand
TGCCCGCCTCGACCGCCTTGTCCACGACGAAAGCAAAATCGCGCTTCACCGCCTGGAAGGCGGAGAGTTCCAGCTTCGGCTTGGTCTTGGTCGGCTTTGCCTTCGGCTCGGGCACGGCGTCGACGAACACTTCGAAGCCGCATAGCGGCCCGGAGACATCGAGCCCTTCCAGCGTCTTCGGATGGAACTCACCGAAAGTGCCGAGCACGGTCTTCGGACCGAGCTTGATGGTGCCGGAACGGCCGGGATGATACCAGGCCGGTCCGCCGGCCCCGATCTGCAGCCGTTCGACCGGCGCGCCGCAGGCTTCGAGTGCGGCGACCGCGTCGGCCTTGGCGTCGAACACCCCGACCGGACCGGAATTGCCGGCCCAGTTGCGGCCGGAGCCGTCGAGCTTGGCCGTGCCGCGGCGCACGCCGGCGGCGACGCGCCGCTGCTGGTCGGCGCCATCGCCCTCATAGGTGCCCGAGACCTCGAACAGCGCCACGTCGCCGATGCCCTTGTCGGCATTGCGCTGCGCAGCCGAAATCAGCCCCGGCAGCAGCGAGGGCCGCATGTCGGACATGTCGGCGGCGATCGGGTTGGCGAGTTTCAGCGCCGTCTGGCCGCCGCCGAACAGTTCGGCGTGCCTGGCCGGAATGAACGACCAGGTAACGGCCTCCATCATGCCGCGCACGGCAAGCGAACGCTTGGCGGCACGGGTGCGGATCTGCAGCGTCGTCAGGATCTTGCCGTTGACCATGTCATGCGCGCCGAGCGGCTGCGGCGCGATGTTGTCGACGCCATGGATGCGCATCACCTCCTCGACCAGGTCGGCCTTGCCGTCGACATCGGGGCGCCAGGAAGGCACGGTCACGTCGACGACGTCGCCCGATCCCTGCGCGTGGAAGCCTAGACGCGACAGAATGTCGAGGCTCTCCGCCTTTGGCACTTCGATGCCGGTCAGCCGCTTCACTTCCGACAGCGGAAGGGAAACGATCTTTGGCTGATGCCCGGCATAGCCGGCCACCTCGGTCTCCGTGGGCGTGCCGCCGCAGAAGTCGATCACCAGCTTGGTCGCCAGTTCGACGCCCGGCACCATGAATTCAGGGTCGACGCCGCGCTCGAAGCGATAGCGTGCATCGGTGATGATGCCGAGCGTCCGGCCGGTGCGGGCCGTGGTGATCGGGTCCCAGAGAGCGGATTCGATCAGCACGTCCGTCGTGTTCTCGTCGCAGCCGGAATGCTCGCCGCCCATGATGCCGGCAATGGATTCGACGCCATTATCGTCGGCGATCACGCACATTTCCGGCGTCAGCGTGTACTCGCGCCCATCGAGCGCCTGGACCTTTTCGCCATCCCTGGCGCGGCGCACGACCAGATTGCCGGCGACCTTGGCGGCGTCGAAGACGTGCAGCGGCCGGCCGCGGTCGAAGGTGACGTAATTGGTAATGTCGACCAGCGCGCTGATCGGCCTCAGCCCGATGGCGATCAGCCGCTGCTGCAGCCATTTCGGCGACGGCCCGTTCTTGACGCCCTTGACC
>NZ_RZSJ01000894.1:0-1531 GCF_003998025.1 Mesorhizobium sp. M8A.F.Ca.ET.021.01.1.1 | reverse complement strand
GATCAGGCCCATCGCCTTCGCCTTCTGCGGCGACAGCGTCTGGCCGGAGGTGAGCATCTGCAACGCCTGTTGCTGGTCGGTCAGCCGCGGCACGCGCTGGGTGCCGCCGGCACCGGGGAAGATGCCGATCTTCACCTCGGGGAGCGCCATCCTGACCTTGTCGGAGTCGGCGGCGACGCGGCCATGGCAGGCCAGCGACATTTCGAAGGCGCCGCCCATGCAGGTGCCGTTGATCGCCGAGACCCATGGCTTGCCGCAGGTTTCCAGCTTGCGGAACAGGCCGGTCATGATGCCGGCATTGTCGAACAGCGCCTTGGTCGCCTTTTCTACGTCCTTGACCTTGTCAGTGGCGAAGCTGGTCAGCATCTTCTGCAGCAAGGTGATGTCGGCGCCACCGGAGAAGCTGTCCTTGCCGGAAGTGATCACCGCGCCCTTGATGGCGGCATCGCCAGCCACCTTGTCGACGATGGCGTTCAACTCGCGCATCACCTCTTCGGTAAAGACGTTCATCGAGCGGTCAGGGCTGTTCCAGGTGACCAGCGCGATACCGTCGGCGTCGGTGTCGAGGGTGAAATTGGTGTAGGTCATCGTTCTCTCCCCGTCAGACGCGTTCGATGATGGTTGCGGTGCCCATGCCGGCACCGATGCAGAGCGTTACCAGCGCGGTGTTCAAGTCGCGGCGCTCGAGTTCGTCCAGCACCGTGCCGAAGATCATCGCGCCGGTGGCGCCGAGCGGATGGCCCATGGCGATGGCGCCGCCATTGACGTTGATCTTGTCGTGCGGGATCTCGAAGGCCTGCATGTAGCGCAGCACCACCGAAGCGAAGGCCTCGTTGAGCTCGAACAGGTCGATATCCGACAGCTTCATCTTGGCGCGCTTCAACAGCTTCTCGGTGACGTCGACAGGGCCGGTCAGCATCAGCACCGGCTCGGAGCCGATGTTGGCGAAGGTGCGGATGCGCGCGCGCGGCTTCAGGCCCATGGCCTTGCCGGCCTTCTTCGAGCCGAGCAGCACGGCGGCGGCGCCATCGACGATGCCGGACGAGTTGCCGGCGTGGTGGACATGGTTGACCTCCTCGACCTCGGGGTGCTTCTGCACCGCCACGGCATCGAAGCCGCCCATTTCGCCAGGCATGACGAAGGACGGGTTGAGCGAGGCGAGCGACTGCATGTCGGTCGACGGCCGCATGTGCTCGTCATGGTCGAGAATTGTGAGACCATTCTGGTCCTTGATCGGGATGACCGAGTTCTTGAAGCGGCCATCGGCCCAGGATTTCGCGGCTCGCTTCTGGCTCTCGACCGCGTAGGCGTCGACGTCGTCGCGCGAGAAGCCGTATTTGGTGGCGATCAGGTCGGCTGAAATGCCTTGCGGCACGAACCAGCCGGGCAGGCCGACCGAAGGATCCATGAACCAGGCGCCGCCGGACATGCCCATGCCGACGCGCGACATCGATTCGACGCCGCCGGCGATGACGATTTCATCGGCGCCTTGCGCGATCTTGGCCGCGCCGAAATTGATGGCGTCCAAGCC
>NZ_RZSJ01000893.1:0-1532 GCF_003998025.1 Mesorhizobium sp. M8A.F.Ca.ET.021.01.1.1 | reverse complement strand
CGGCGAAGACACCGGCTTTCGCCGTTGCGGACTGCTCTATCTCAGCAATGACGAGGCGGAACTGGCCGGCTGGGCGCGCTGGCGCGACTTCGCCAGAACGGCCGGCGTTACCACGCATATGCTCGACGGTGCCGAGGCCAGCGAGCAGGGCCGCGCCACGGGGCGGAGCTGGAAGGGAGGCGTCTTCTCACCGACCGACGGCACCGCCGACCCCTCGCGGGCCGCACCCGCCGTCGCCCGCGCCATCGTCAAGCTCGGCAGCAGCGTGCACCAGAATTGTGCCGCGCGCGGCATCGAGACCGAGGGCGGCCGCCTGAGCGGCGTGGTCACGGAGAGCGGAACAATCCGAACCAAGGCCGCTGTCATGGCCGGCGGCGCCTGGGCCTCTTCCTTTTGCCACCAGTTCGGTTTCCGCTTTCCGCAGGCATCGGTGCGTTCGTCCATCCTGTCCGTATCGCCCGGCGCGGAGGGCCTGCCGGATGCGCTGCACACCGCGAAGATTTCGGCCACCCGCCGCGGCGACGGCGGCTACACGCTTGCGATTAGCGGACGCGGACGCGTCGACGTGACGCCACAGCAGCTGCGCTTCTCGTCGCAGTTCGTGCCCATGTTCCTGAAGCGCTGGCGAAGCCTCGGGCCTGGCGGCTTGCAAGGCGTGCGTTCGGGCCATGAAACGCTGCGGCGCTGGCGGCTCGACCAGCCGACGCCGATGGAGCGGATGCGCATCCTCGATCCGGCTCCGGATCAGTCGACCATTCGCCTGACCCATGCCCGCGCGCTCGAACTGCTGCCGGCATTACGCCGGACGAGGATAAACGCTGCCTGGGCCGGCTATATCGACAGCACGCCGGACGGCGTGCCCGCCATTGGCGCGATCCACAGCGTTCCAGGTTTCATCCTCGCCGCCGGCTTTTCGGGACACGGCTTCGGCATCGGGCCCGGCGCCGGGCATCTGGTCGCCGATCTGGTGACCGGGTCGGAACCGATCGTCGATGCGACATCCTACGATCCGCGCCGCTTCGATGGTTCGGTCTGGGGCAAGGTCGCCGATTTCTGAGATGTGATCCATACCGACATCCGGGCGCGGCTTTGGCAATCGCATCAGTACTCCCGGAGAAAGGCGCCGACAGGCGCTGGTCGGACAGGGGCCTGCCCGCGAAACCTGCCGACTGCATCTGGCGAGCAGCCGGCTCGTGCCGCGACGAGTTCGACCGCGGCCAACTGGCAATAGCGCCCCTGGCATCGCCCCATGCCGACGCGTGAAAGCGACTTGACCCTGTTGGCCTCGCTGCTTCCGAAATCCGCGCCCTCGTGCACAGCTGCGACAGTCACGTTCTCGCAGCGGCAGACAACCGCGTCGCCGGGAAGCGCCCGCACCATCGCGGCTGGCCAGGGAAAGGCACGAGCCAGACCACGGGCAAAGAGATCGAGCCGCTCGAGCTTGCGCAGATCGGCGCTGGCGGGAGGCGCCCGATAGCCGAGATCGCGGGACGTTTGGCGGCGGCGGCTTGCCTCTCCGATCTCGGCTATCG
>NZ_RZSJ01000892.1:0-1538 GCF_003998025.1 Mesorhizobium sp. M8A.F.Ca.ET.021.01.1.1 | reverse complement strand
TACTTGGTGATCGCAGCCGTCAGCGACGTCTTGCCGTGATCGACGTGACCAATCGTGCCGATGTTCACATGAGGCTTAGTGCGCTCGAATTTACCTTTTGCCATGTGATGTCTCCATTTCCTGCTCGCCCATGCGGGCTTTGAATTGCGTTACCGCGGCAGCTCTTTCGAGTTACGCGTATTTCTTCTGGACTTCCTGAGCGACCGCGGTCGGGACCGGCTCATAGTGATCGAACTGCATCGTGTAAGCCGCGCGGCCCTGGCTCATCGAGCGCAGGTTGTCGACGTACTTGAACATGTTGGCGAGCGGCACCATCGCGTTGATGACGACGGCCACGCCGCGCGCTTCCTGGCCCTGGATCTGGCCGCGACGGCCGTTCAGGTCACCGATGACGCTGCCGACGTAGTCTTCCGGCGTCACCACCTCGACCTTCATGATCGGCTCGAGCAACTGCACGCCAAGCTTGGGAGCAGCTTCACGGAAGCACGCACGGGACGCGATTTCGAAGGCCAGGACCGAGGAGTCGACATCATGGTAGGCACCGTCGATGAGCGTCGCCCTGACGCCGATCATCGGGAAGCCGGCGAACGGACCAGCGCCCATGACGCTCTGGATGCCCTTTTCGACGCCCGGAATGTATTCCTTCGGCACCGCGCCGCCGACGATCTTGGACTCGAACACGAAGTCCTCGCTCTCGGAATTCGGCTCGAACACAACCTTGACGCGCGCGAACTGGCCGGTACCGCCGGTCTGCTTCTTGTGCGTGTAGTCCTGCTCGTGCTTGCGGGTGATCGTCTCGCGATAAGCCACCTGCGGCGCGCCGACATTGGCTTCGACCTTGAACTCGCGACGCATGCGGTCGACGATGATGTCGAGGTGCAGTTCGCCCATGCCGGAGATGATGGTCTGGCCGCTTTCCTCGTCGGTCTTGACGCGGAAGGACGGATCCTCGGCAGCCAGGCGGTGAAGCGCGAGGCCCATCTTTTCCTGGTCGTTCTTGGTCTTCGGCTCGATGGCGATCTGGATGACCGGATCGGGGAATTCCATGCGCTCGAGGATGACCGGGTGCAGCGGATCGCACAGCGTGTCGCCGGTGGTGGTGTCCTTGAGGCCGGCCAAGGCGACAATGTCGCCCGCAAAAGCCTCTTCGACGTCGGCGCGCGAATTCGCATGCATCTGCAGCATGCGGCCGATGCGCTCCTTCTTGCCCTTCACGGTGTTGTCGACAGAGACGCCCTTGGTGAGCTTGCCCGAATAGATGCGGGCAAAGGTCAGCGAACCGACGAACGGGTCGTTCATGATCTTGAAGGCGAGCATCGACAGCGGCTCGTTGTCGTCCGCATGACGCTCGATCTCGGCGTCGGTCTTGGCATCGACACCCTTGATGGCCGGAACATCGGCCGGCGACGGCAGGTATTCGACAACGGCGTCGAGCAACGGCTGCACGCCCTTGTTCTTGAAGGCCGAGCCGCAGAACATCGGGTAGAACTTGACCGCGATCGTACCCTTGCGGATCAACGAACGGATCTCGTCATTCG
>NZ_RZSJ01000891.1:0-1541 GCF_003998025.1 Mesorhizobium sp. M8A.F.Ca.ET.021.01.1.1 | reverse complement strand
CGTCGTAGCGGCCGGCCATCGCCAGTGCATGGCCCGCATCATAGATGCTGTCGTCGTCCAGCATGCCTTCCTTGGGCGGCACGCATTTCTGCTTCTTCTTATCCCAGACCTCGCCCTTTTTGCATTGGGTGACAGTCTGGTCGCTGCCACCGCTGCTGCCGGCGGCAAACGCCGGAACGGCGAGGAACTGCAGAGCGACAAGCGCGCTCGCCGCCTGGATAAGCACTCTTTTATGCATGGAAACCTCCTGAGGCTGTGACAATGCCACACTAACGCCGAGCAGTCCGCGTTTCATCCCGGAAAAAAGCCCGCCTGGAGAACATGAGGTGACGGATGCCGCAAATCCGGTATCATCCGGCAAACGACTGACGGAGAGGCCCGTGCAGCGGCGGCGTGAAAAGACCTGGGATCTGACGATCGGACCCGACACCGTGCGGCTGTTCATTCTCAAGGCCAAGGCGCTGAGCGCGGCCGTCAACGAGGACTATGCCGACGGCGCCGAACACGAGGTCGAGTTCGACGGCGACAGGCATGACAACCATCACCACGACGGCCTTGCCGAGGAAAGCTCGGAAAACCTCACCGAGGAAGAGCTGCGCGAGCTGATCAACGACCTCAATATCGACGAGGCGGCCGAGCTGATCGCGCTGGCCTGGGTCGGCCGCGGCGACTACGACCCCTCGGAATGGGCCGAAGCGGTGGCGACGGCGCGGGAGCGGGCCAACAAACGCACGGCGAAATACCTGCTCGGCATGCCGCTGCTCGCCGACTTGCTGGAAGAGGGGCTGGAAGCGATCGGCGCGTAACGCGGAGGTAACCGATTGTGATCGGGTCGAAGGGCCTGTCCAGGCAACTTCAGCCGATCGGCGCCGTTTCCGAGCGATGGCAACGCTGAGCTTTTCCCGATTCTGCACTCTGGCGCTGCTTTTGGCGGCGGCGGTTCTGCTGGTAACGCCGGCCGACGCCAGACATCGTCACAGACACCACGGGCCGCTAAGCCCGCGCGTGGATCAGCCGTTGACGCAGCGGGCCGACCAGCCGCTGCGGCCAAGAGGCAAGCGACAGTCGAGAGCGCGGGTCAGGCAGCATATCGCGCCAAAACCCGCACCGCAAAAAACGCAAGATGCCCAGCCGTCCGCCGATGTTCCGGTGCCCGAGCCACGTCCGGCGGACGCCCCAAAGGTAGACGCTCCAAAGACGCAGGACCGGAACACCGAAGGTCCAAAGAGCGGCGGAGCGCCCGATCTGCTCAAGGACGAAAAGTCCCATCGGAAAAGCCAGACACCGCCCGAACCACCAGCCGAAACGGACAGCGAGCCGGAGCCGCCAGCCGTGGTGCCAACACCGACGCCTAAGCCCGACACCACGACGCCCGAGCCTCAGCCGCCGGCCGTCGCCCCCCAGCCGACGCCAAAACCGGCGGATGCGGGCGACGAGGAGAAGATGCTGCCCGATCCGCGCTCGGCCGATCTCCCCGCCGACAAGATGCCGGCTGAGGAAGTCGCCTGCCGCGAGCGCCTGAAGACGCTCGGCGTCGAATT
>NZ_RZSJ01000890.1:0-1548 GCF_003998025.1 Mesorhizobium sp. M8A.F.Ca.ET.021.01.1.1 | reverse complement strand
GCCGGATCTGATTGCAGGCCTGGGAGCGAGAGTTAGAGCATCTTGACGAAACAGTTTGTCTGCGCGGTCGATGTCGGCACCGGGAGCGCTCGCGCGGGCATTCTCGACGCCAGTGGTTCCTTGCTCGGCCGTGCCGAGCGGCCGATCGCCATGAATCAGCCGAAGCCCGATCATGCCGAGCATGATTCACGCGACATCTGGTCCGCCGTCTGCACCGCCGTGCGTGCCGCGCGGGAAAAGGCAGGCGTCGCCGCCGAGCATATCGCCGGTATCTCCTTCGATGCCACCTGTTCGCTGGTCGTGCGTGACAGGCAAGGCGGCCAGCTCAGTGTTTCGACCACCGGTGACAAGCGCTGGGACACCATTGTCTGGCTCGACCATCGCGCCATCGCCGAGGCCGACGAATGCACCGCAAGCGGCCACGAGGTGCTGAATTATATCGGCGGCGTCATGTCGCCGGAGATGGCGACGCCGAAGCTGATGTGGCTGAAGCGTAATCTGCCCGGCACGTGGAAAGAAGCCGGCTATTTATTCGACCTGACTGATTACCTGACCTGGCAGGCGACCGGCTCGCTGGCGCGCTCGCAATGCACGCTGACCGCCAAATGGACCTACCTGGCGCACCAGGAAACCGCGTGGCAACGCGATTTCTTCGAACTCGTCGGCCTCGACGATCTTTTTGACCACGGCAATCTGCCGGAGCGGGCCAGCCCGGTGGGTGCCTACATCGGCCCGCTGACGGCGCGGGCAGCGGCAGAACTCGGCCTGACCGAAAACTGCCGCGTCGGCGCAGGTGTCATCGACGCCTATGCCGGCGCGCTTGGCGTGCTTGGCGGCTTTGCCGGCGACGACCAGAATATCGGCCGCCATCTGGCGCTGATCGCCGGCACATCGAGCTGCGTCATGGCGATGTCGCCCGACCCACAGCCTTTCGCCGGCGTCTGGGGACCCTATTACGGCGCGGCGCTGCCGAAGCTGTGGCTGTCGGAAGGCGGCCAATCGGCGACCGGCGCCCTGCTCGACCACATCATCCGCTGGCATGGTGCCGGCGGCGAACCGAACGCGGCCATGCATGCCAGGATCGCCGCGCGCGTCGCCGAACTGCGCGCCGCCGAGGGCGAGAGCCTTGCCGGCCGGCTGCACGTGCTGCCGGATTTCCATGGCAACCGCTCGCCGCTCGCCGATCCGCACGCGGTCGGCGTCGTCAGCGGTCTGACGCTGGATTCGTCCTTCGACAGCCTGTGCAAGCTCTACTGGCGCACCGCCGTCGGCATTGCGCTCGGCGTGCGCCATGTGCTGGAGGCGCTGAACGAGAATGGCTACCTGATCGACACGCTGCATGTCACCGGCGGCCACACCAAGAACCCGCTCTTGATGGAGCTCTATGCCGACGCCACCGGCTGCACGGTGGTCGAACCGCTGGCCGACGAGGCGGTGCTGCTCGGCACCGGCATGGTCGCCGCGACCGCCGCCGGGCTGTTTCCCGACCTCAACGCCGCCTGCCTTGCCATGCAGCAGGGCGGCAAGAGGCGTGCTGCCAACCCGGCC
>NZ_RZSJ01000088.1:0-14545 GCF_003998025.1 Mesorhizobium sp. M8A.F.Ca.ET.021.01.1.1 | reverse complement strand
GCACGGAAGAGTTGGGGCTTGGATCACCGAGCAAAGCATGCGCGCGGTCGGGTCACGTCCGCATAGGCGAAGACCGCAACTGCATCGCCAGGCCCATCCCGGGTCAAAGCGGAGAAGCCAGCGTCAGCCTGTCCGCCCACGCCATGGCGACAGTACCGCCATCTCCGGATCGATCATCTAGACCGCCAGGAACGGCAAGCCAGCCATAGATTTGGACGAAAAAGGGTAGCGTCAAAGTTTTGAATTTTCAGCCACGCGCTTTTGTAAGAGCCGCTTGCCCGCTACTCCTCTGCCATCGGATTGGCATCGCTGATGTGGACTACACGGTCGCCGAATCCACACGCGCGCCACTGAGAAGATTTATCGGAAGGGCAACATATTTGCGCAACATCTGGCGGCGTGCGCACTTACCGAGAACAACGCGAAATCATGGGCGAGCCGTACGAGGTTTCCGCGTTCTCGTTCACCTAAATCAGATGACCAATCCTGAACGCGGTAGCGTGCTTAGAAAGACCGGGGCGCGCCGCACGTTTCAGCACCACTTTTCGGCACGTCGTTCTGGCGTCATGTTTGCAGCACGCTTCTTGCCGCCTTTGGCGCCAAGGATTTTGGCTGCCTTGGCATCGGCATCCTGCGCGTCGTCGCCTTCCTCGCCGGTGGCAAGGCGCATGACGCGGACGGCATTGCCGATGACGTCGGTGGGTCTCTTCTGGCCTTTAAGTCCGGTGGGCATTAATAATCCTTCGCCTCTAAGCTCGTGACGATCTTTTGGAGCGCCTCAATCGTTCGCTCGTAGTGGGCAATGGCGTCGTCGTTTAGGCTGGTGAGCCTTCCGTTGGAGACGCGTTGCCAATCGTCGCGGTGTCCGCGTGCATTATCCGAATAGTCGCTTGGAGGTATTCGATTTCGTCCTTGAGACGACTGATCATATCTTCGCGCCAGCTCATCGGCTCCTCATGCTTTCCATTAAGCATATAGGCGTTTACGCAATTCGGCCAAACGAATCAGGCGTTTGCGCAAATTTCAAACTGAGACACTCCCCATCGTCAGTCGAGATAACATCCGCATCTGCGGTTTCAGGAACGTTGTTTGCGATCCATCGGTGGAGGAAGTTGATGGCGCGGATGCTCATCTGGCGATAAGCTCACCATCACTGTTCGGTTCCGGGTCAAGATCAAAGACAAATATAGGCGGTTGCGTTCACAGAATAGCGTCAGGCACGCCCGCCGCCCGGTTCTTGGCTCACCGGCGGACATAGGCGAAGGTCCGCTTTTCCCCTTCGATCTCCGTCACACGCAGCCAGTCGTTTTCCTGCCGCCTGAAGGTAATAGGCTGGCCGATGTGGGTTTCAGCGGCTTTGAATGGCAACTGTGCCATGACCATGGTCGAAGATACCACTGATCCGGCCGCCATAATCTCAACCCGATACTGCGGCATCTCGCGCCCCCGCGATTGATAGCCACTCAACCGCGATTCAATCAGCTTGTCCTAAAATGGTTCCGAGGCCTGGACACGTCTTGCAACGAAGCAAGGCGATGCGCGTTGCGGTCGATCGCAGGTGAGAGACCGCCGAAAAAATAAGTTGGGGTATCAGGATCGAAGGCGCGTGAGCGGCGATGAAGAATACGAGGTCGGCTGTTTCGCCAGCAAGTTCGGCCTGTCATCCCGCAAGTCCGCGAGTTGGTTGCAAAGCACGGTAGCCACCGCGAGACGCTGGAACGAGAAGCCAAAGCGCTCAAGGCTAGTCGATGATCAAGCTGGAAACGGCACGCTGCGTGGTCCGAGCTTCCGCGGGCAGGCGGTCGATCCGAGAAATGTCCGTCAATCAACGGCTCGGAGAGCCCGCGCCACCTCGGGGGGCGCGGGCCGACCAAGATTGGGTCTTTGGTCCCGGCAATTTCCACGGAGGGGAACCGGCCGCCGTGGCTCAATTTATTCTCAGCAGGAAGGTTCCGCAGGCGCATAAACGTGAGCCGGCAGGCAATGGCTTCGCAGGCCGCGCTGACGGTACAACCTGGACGGCCATTCATCTCCCGGGCCGGAACATTCCGAGAATGTACGATCAACGTCCGCCATCCGGTATACGGACGAATGGACGTGAGCTCGGATGCAGGCGTGGTCGCAAAACTGGGTACTCCAACAGCCAAATCCGCGAGATTGTTCGCTGGTCGGCATGGATCGTTCGTCAATCTGCGAGTCCGATTGCCTGCACGAGGGCAACGATTAGGCCCAGGACCTATCGTTGTGGCCTTTGGACGTGGGGTCGTGTCGGACCGCTTTTCACTCCACGCCCGTCCACGAAGATCTGTCCAAAGGGAACTAATAACCGATCGGTTAGTTCCAGTGGATGAACCTGAGTCAACTTTCATCGGACCTCGATAAGGCGTTCGCATCGCTGGCGGACCCCACACGCCGCGCCATTCTGGAGCGGCTGACGCACGAGGGGGAAGTCGCCGTCGGAGAGTTGGCTGAACGCTTCCCGACCTCGCTGACAGCAGTGATCAAGCATATCGACGTGTTGTGTGACGCGGGTTTGGTACGACGTACACGCCGTGGCCGAAACGTCTGCTGCAGTCTCGTGCCGGCCCCAATGGCCGAAGCCAAGGCGTGGCTGGAGCGCAACCTCGCCTTTTGGAACTCTAGCTTCGACAGGCTCGGCGAAATCGTGGACGGAGACAAGGAATGAAGGGGGCAAAGCTTCAGATCGTTCGACGCTTTCGAGCATCGCCGGAAAAGGTCTTTGCAGCATGTACCAATCCTTCTGTCATGGCTCGCTGGTTCGGGCCAAAGGATTTTCGCGTGATTGAACTGAACGCCGACGTGCGAAAAGACGGCACTTTCGCCTTCCGCATGGTTGGGCCGCCTGGTGAGATGGCGGCTGAAGGGACCTATGAGGTTGTCGAGCGGCCGACACGGCTGGTGCATACGTGGCGCTGGACGGACGGGCCGGCAGCGTTTCCTCCAGATGGCATCGTGTCCCGCATTAGCTATGATTTCTCCGCTGACGGCACGGGCACACGCCTGACCTTCACGCAGGAGGGTCTCCGCGACCAGGATGAGGCCGATAGTCACGAGCAGGGTTGGGACGAGGCGCTCGACAAACTTGGAGCGATCCTTGGGGAACCGGCATGATCTCAGTCTCTAGCATGAACGCGGGCAAGCGGCCCGAGTTTCTTACGGATTCGCAGGAGGCGATGAAATCCGGGCGCGCCGGGCTCGGGCGCCGGTAACGTCGTCGTCTCTGCGGATCCGTTCGAGGACGTCCGCGTGAACGTCTAGGAGGAAGGGGACTCGGCGAAAGCGATGCTCGCATTTGGCGGTGGTGGTTCCGACAGCGCAATGACGGAAGTGATCGTCAACGCCTGTGTACGTCGACACTCAGCAGGGAAAAGCGGTCCAGCCTGGGAGGCCTGAAGGACAAGAGTGTTCGAAACAGCAGTGAGGAGATCCCTGACTATGGAAGCAATTCAGCTCTCACGCCGCTCGCTGCTTCGCAGCGCCGCTCTATCGCTGGCCTTTAGCGCGATGCCCGCCTTCGCGAAGCAGCCGGACGAGTTCTCGCCATTTTCCTTCCACGCCCCTGATGACGTGCTGAGCGACTTGAAACGGAGGCTTCAAACAGTTCGCTTCCCGGAAGCCGCCACCGAGCCCGGCTTTGCCCAAGGTCCCCAAATTGAAAAGCTGCAGGTACTGACAACATATTGGCGCGACCGATATGACTGGCGTCGGACCGAAGTCCGTCTGAACGGTTGGCCGCAGTTTAAGACCGAGATCGACGGGCTTGGCATTCACTTCCTCCATGTGCGCTCGAAGCAGGAGAACGCGCTCCCGATCATTCTCACGCATGGCTGGCCAAGCACCATCCTGTTATTCCAAGAGATCATCGAACCCCTGACCGATCCGACAGCGCATGGCGGCAAAGCTGAAGACGCTTTTCACGTGGTCATCCCTTCGCTACCGGGCTTCGGCTTCTCGGATAAGCCAAGTGAGCCTGGTTGGAACGCTGGCCGCACGGCGCGCGCCTGGACGGAACTGATGCAACGGCTCGGCTATGGCCGTTATGTCGCGCAAGGCGGAGATTGGGGTGCCTTTGTCACAACGGCCCTCGCACAGCAGA
Organism: Mesorhizobium sp. M8A.F.Ca.ET.021.01.1.1; assembly: GCF_003998025.1. NCBI lineage: Bacteria > Pseudomonadati > Pseudomonadota > Alphaproteobacteria > Hyphomicrobiales > Phyllobacteriaceae > Mesorhizobium > Mesorhizobium sp. M8A.F.Ca.ET.021.01.1.1. The sequence continues at coordinate 10,428 of NZ_RZSJ01000088.1, read as the reverse complement.
AGCCGCAAGGGCTGGAGGCGATCCATCTGAACTTCGCTCAGACCATTCCGGACAGAATTCCGGAGAAACTGGAGCCTGACCAGAAGAAGGCCGTGGATGCATTCAAAAAATTCCAGGAGACCGGCTTCGGCTACGCCATGCTACAGGCGACCAAGCCGCAGTTGGCCGGTTACCTTCTCAGTGACTCACCGATGGCACAGGCGGCCTGGCTATATGACATCTTTGACGGTGGGACCGGAGCCACCGGCAAGCCTGAGGACTTCCTGTCGCTCGATCATATGCTCGACGAGATCACGCTCTATTGGCTTACAAATTCCAGCGCGTCGTCGGCGCGTTTCTATCACGAGCAGGCGGCGATCCTTAAAGGGCGAAACAATCCCGGCGTTGTTGAACTGCCGGTAGGCGTCAGTGTTTTTCCGCACGATCTGCCGCCAGCGAAAAGCTGGGCGCCGTTAGTCTATCCGAACCTGTTCTACTGGAACGAGCTCAACCAAGGTGGACACTTCGCACAGCTCGAGGTGCCTGACCTGTTCGTTGCCGAGCTACGAAGCTGCTTTAGCAAATTTAGATGAGGAGATAGCCATGCTTGGACCGCTTGATGCCGTTAAGATAGCTTTGCAGGCCTATGCCGACAAAGACCGCGACGCGATAGAGGCGGTCATCGGCGATCCCTACAGCTTCACCAGTCCGCTGGACAATGCGCTAAGCCGCAAGACCTACTCCACACGGTGCTGGCCAAACAGTGAAGCCTGCACCGGGATGAAATTTATTCACGGCGCCGAGCAGGGGCACTGGGCTTTCATTGTCTATGAGACCAGCACCGGCGGCAAGACTTTCCGAAACACCGAGCTGCATCGCGTCGAGAACGGTCGCATCCTTGAAACCCAGGTCTATTTCGGTTGGGACGTGCCGCATAAGGCCGAACCGGGCGGCTTCCTGCAAGATGACGCGAGCGGCCACTCCTAACCGCCCGCTGACCTACTTTGAAGGACACAACGACCGCACCTTTGCCGGATGAATCGACCGGAGCCGAAGCAACAATGAACGATCCAAGGGGATATCGAGCGCTCTGCGAATACTCGATCGATCGCCGCTACCCCGCTTGTGCCGTTGGCCCTTCCCGAAGCGCTCCAGGAATTGGGGCTGTCAATCGTGGCATTTCAATCTTGTCCCAATGGGCGGCCTTAGCCCGCCTTCAGCGCAAGGAAATCGCCGGACAAACCTGACCAGGTGTTGGCCTGGACAGGCACGTGGCAATCCGGCAGTCCGACGCACCATCCGTTGCGCTGGCGCTGGCTCGCTGGACGCCGTTAATTGCTTGCACCAGCCTTTCTGAGCGATGCACATGAGATTTTGGACGTCTGAAGGTCCGTTATTGTTCACTCACGAACAAAAGCTGACTCCCCGCTTTCGCCCCAACCAGGCGATGCGGGGGCGGTTGAGAATTAGGCCTGCCAAGGCCATTTTGCGCATTCGTTCCGAACCTGAGTACGACTAAGACCCAGGTCTGCAAGCTGATGGTCTTCGAGCTCGGCCAATTGTTCGCGTTGGCAGTGGAGTTGGATCCAGCGCGATACCATCACAATCGCTCCTGTCACATTGTTGACGATGTGACGCACATGTGTCGCCATTGACGGCGAAGGCCTCCGCGCGTCAGTCAGCGGGTGATTGAACATTTCTCATCCTTTCGCGGCATCCATGTTGACCTGTGCCGCTGAAATGCGCCAATCTACGGGCGCGCGCAAAGCATGGTTTCTCGTGCTAGTCTCAATTTTTCTCATGATGTGGTGCGAAATTGGCTCGCCGACTGCCATCGCTCAATGCCCTCAAAGCCTTCGAAGCGGCGGCACGCCATGAGAGCTTCACCAAGGCGGCGGAAGAGCTGTCCGTGACGCAGGGCGCGGTGAGCCATCAGGTGAAGGCGCTGGAGCTCGAATTGGGCCTCCGGCTGTTCGATCGCGAACGTCAAAAGCTGACCATTACGCGGGCCGGGCTCTCCTATCTGGAGGTGGTGCGCGATGCGTTCGATAGCATAGCTCTCGGCACGCAGCGCATCCAGCATCTCTCACGGGCCGGAGCGCTGACCGTCAGCACGTCGCCCGACTTTGCCGCCAAATGGTTGGTCAACCGCCTTGGCCGGTTTGCCGAGACGCATCCAGCCATCGATCTCAGGATTTCCGCAACCATGCATCACGTCGACTTCGCCAGAGAGGATGTCGACCTTGCGGTGCGGCATGGCGATGGCAACTGGCCGGGGCATGAAGTTGTCCGCCTGTCCTCCGAGGAACTGTTCGCGGTCTGCAGTCCCCAGCTGCACCAGAGGATGCGCGAGCCGTCCGATGTGCTGAAATTTCCGTTGCTGCATCTTGATGACCGAAAGGATTGGTCGGAATGGCTCGAGGCCGCTGGCGTGGTCGATGCCGAACTCTCCCACGGACCGGTCTTGAACCGCGCCAGCATGGTCATAGACGCCGCTGTCGACGGCCAGGGCGTCGCTCTCGCCCGCACGACGCTTGCAGCGTGGGACCTCATCAACGGGCGCCTCGTCAGGCCGTTCGCCACGGCTCTGCGATTGTCCAAGACCTACTGGGTCGTGTCTCCCAAGGCGACGTCGATGCTGCCCAAGATCACGACATTCCGCGACTGGCTGTTGGCCGAGGCCGCTGATGACGTACGTCGCCTCAAGACGCCCGTCCCATAGTAGTACTTCCAGGGAGGCGTCGGCGGCAATGACGTGCGATTAGGTCGAATCTAATCCACTACCGCGCTGCATTAAGAAATTGAGAACACAGCTACATATGGTAGTCGCCACCGAAGCGCGCTGGGATCGGGAAAAGGCACTTGTCGCCGAGATTCTCGACCTGTGCGCCAAACTCCGAGGCGAGGGCATGCCGCTGACGCGGTCGGAGGCATCTTGACAGTCCGATGCTCCTTCAGGCAGCGCCGCCAAAGCGGTTGACCCTGAAATCGTCCAGCGGCGTTTCGCAGCGGCCGGTCGTGATGAGCTCGGCCATGACATCGCCGACGCCCGGTCCGAGCTGGAAGCCGTGTCCGCTGAAGCCGAAGGCATGGAACAGGCCGGGCGTCGTCGTCGACCGTCCCATGACCGGCAGCATGTCCCTGACATAGCCCTCGCAACCGGACCATGTGCGGATGATCGTGGCCTGCGCGATGGCCGGCAGCAGCCGCGCGACGGCGCGCAATTGCGCGGGCAGGCGCTTGGGGTCGGTGGCCGCATGGCCGGGATCGAGATCCACCGTCACTCTTTCGGCAGCTCCGCCGAACACGATGTTGCCGCGCTCGACCTGGCGCAGATAGGCGCCATGGTCCTTGTCGCGCGTCCAGATGCCGACCACCGGCAGAATCCGGTGCGGCAGCGGCTCGGTCACGCCCATCTGCGGGCCGCGGGCGTCAAGCGGCACCGCTTCGCCGAACTGCGCGGCGATGCGCGCGCCCCAGGCGCCGGCGGTGTTGAGCAGGTTTTCGGCATCGAATGTGCCTTTTGAGCTGGCGACGGCGAAGCTGGAGCCGGTGTGCCTGATCGTCTGGACCCCCGCGTTCTCGACGATTTCCGCGCCCAGTCTGCGGGCGGCTTCGGCAAAGGCCGGTGCGATCAGCCTGGGATTGCCGCTGCCATCATGCGGCGAGAACGACGCTGCGATCGCGCCGGGGCCGAGGCCTGGAAAACGGGAACGGATTTCATTAGGGCCAAGTTCCTCCAGCTCAAGCCCCCAGGGCCGCGCCGCTTCGGCATAGGCCCGCATGTCGGCAAGGCTTCCCTCGTCGAAGATCAGCCGGATGTGGCCGGTGGCGCGGAATTCGACGTCGCGGCCAAACATTTTTTCGGCCTCGCCCCACAGGCGGAGCGAGCGATGGGCTAGCGGAAGCTGTGATAGATGCCGCCCCGTGCGACGGATGTTGCCGAACGAGGCGACGGTTGCACCGCTGCCGATCCGGTTGCGCTCGACCAACGCCACGCGCGCACCGCGCCTGGCGAGGAAATAGGCCGAAGCTGCTCCCATCAGCCCGCCGCCCAGCACGATCACATCCATAGTCGTTCCTTAGCGCTGACGGCCGATCCTTGGAGCATCCATCTTGTCCGCGCCGTGCTGTTGCGTCAAAGATGGGTTTGGAGAGAAGCCATAAGCCTTACCTATGGAGTGGCCATGCGAGCCCGGCAGCTCGAAGTGTTCATCGCCGTCATGCGCGCCGGCACCGTGACCGCTGGGGCGCGGATGCTGAATATTTCCCAGCCCGCGCTCAGCCAGATCCTGCTCCATGCCGAGGACGAACTCGGCTTCACTTTGTTCGAGCGGGTGAAGGGCCGGCTGCGGCCGACCCCGGAGGCGCTCGAGATATTTCCCGATGCCGAGAGACTGTCGGCTGGACTTGAGGGCTTGCGCCGCAAGACCACTGACTTGCGTCTTGGCCGGGCAGGGCTGGTGCGGGTCGCCGCCTCGCCGCCGCCGGCCATGGCGATATTGCCGCGTGCGTTCACCAAATTCCGGGTCCAGCACCCCAACATGATGCTGCGAGCCCATAGCGCGCCGATCGCCGCGATCGTCGACATGCTTCGCGCCGGCGATGCCAGCCTCGGCATCGCCCTGGACGATCGGCTGCCGCCGGATATCGAGGCTGAGGTAATCGGCAGCGTCGGCTTCGCATGTCTGCTGCCAGCCGGGCATGCCTTGCAGCGGAAAACCGAGCTGACACTCGCCGACCTCGCCGGGGAGGAGTTGATATCCTACCGCGGCAACACCCGTCCCGCCGACGAACTGGCCCACGCAGCCCGCACTCAGGGTGTCAGGTTTTCGCCGTCGCTCGAGATCGACGTCTCGATCTCCGCAATCGGCTTTGTCCAGGCCGGCCTGGGCATCGCCTTGGTCGACGCGCTGCTGCCGTGGCACCAGTTTTCCGGGCTCGCGGTCAGGCCGCTGGCTGCCGGACCGGAATTCCCGGTCGCGCTGCTTACCTCACGCGCCCGAGCCCTTTCGCGGGTCGACGAGATGATGCGGGACGAGATTCGCGCGGCCTGTGCCGCCGTGCTGGATGGGCATCGCGCGAACGCATAAGTAAGACTTATATCCTTGCTCATCATCCATCTTGGACCCGCGCCAGCCTGTCATGCCAGCTTGGTTGGCAGACAGGAAGGGGCGCATCATGGATGGTGTCATCGCGGCAGATGAGACGCAAAACGGAGCCGACTGGAAGGTCGGCGTCGATATCGGCGGAACGTTCATCGATTTCTGTGCGCTCGAAGCAAACTCCGGCCGCGTCGCCTCGCTGAAGGTGCTGACGACACCGGAAGATCCGGGCGCCGAGCTGATGACAGGCCTCGCCCTGCTGGCCGAGCGCGAAGGCTTCGACCCCTCTCACATGACGCGCTTCGTGCACGGCACGACCGTCGGTATCAACACGATCATCCAGCGCAAGGGCGCGCCGATGGCGCTGTTCACCAATGCCGGCTTCGAGGACGTGATCGAACTCGCACGGCTTCGCATGCCGGACATGTATTCGCTGTTCTGCTCGCGGCCGGACCCGCTGATCTCGCGTGACATGGTTTTCGGCATTCCGGCCCGCATGCGCGCCGATGGCAGCGAATCCCTAGCTCCGGACATAGCGATCGTCGAAAGCGCGGTCGCGGCGGCGAAAGCGAAAGGGGCGCAAGGCATCATCGTGTCCTTCCTCCATGCCTGGCGCAACGCCGCGCAGGAGGCCTCCGTCAAGGCGGTGATTACGCGTCTGGCACCGGACCTGTTCGTCTTTACCTCGGCCGAGGTCTGGCCGGTCATCCGTGAGTACGAGCGTAGCTCGACCGCCATTCTCAATGGCTATGTCCATCCGCGCGTCTCGGGCTACCTGACGGCGCTGGAAGAACGACTGAAGGGGCGCGGCGTGCCGGCCCGTCCGATGCTGACGAAGTCGAATGGCGGGCTGATGAACGCCGCCGAGGGCAAGCACGCCTGCGTCAACATGCTTTTGTCGGGAACCGCCTCCGGCGTCATCGGCGCCTCGTGGCTGGCGCGGCAGGCTGGCGAGGCGAGGATTCTTACCCTCGATATCGGCGGCACCTCGGCCGACTTCGCGCTCATCATCGACGGCGAGCCGCAATTCGGCACTGGTGAGCTGATCGGCGAATTTCCGCTCTATATCCCCTCCGTCTCGGTCAGCTCGATCGGCGTCGGCGGCGGCTCGATTGCCAGTGTCGATGTGCAAGGCGTTCTGCGCATCGGCCCGGAATCGGCCGGCTCGACGCCGGGACCGGCCTGCTACGGCCGTGGCGGCGATCGAGCCACGGTGACGGACGCCATGGTCGTGTGCGGATGGCTCGGTCACAGCGAGATGGCCTATGGTCAGCTCCGCATCGATACCGGGTTGGCGCATCGCGCCGTCGGCGAACTCGCGGCGCGGCTTGGCCGGTCGGTCGAGCAAACGGCGCAGGCGATCCTCGACATTGCCGTGTCGGAAATGTTCGTCGAGGTCGAGAAGCTCGCCTCGCGCGCCGGCGTCGACTTGCGCGATTTCACGCTGATGCCGTTTGGCGGCGGCGGCCCGATGCTCGGCGCCTTCCTCGCTCGCGAACTCGGCATCAAGCGCGTCATGGCGCCGCGCCGCCCGGGCGTGGTGTCGGCGCTCGGCGGACTGGTGGCGGATCTGCGCGGAGACTTCATCCGCACCATCTTCAGCCCGCTGTCGGCGACGTCGCTTCCCGTCATTCGCGAGGCCTTCGCGGCGCTGGCACAGGAGGGCCGCGACTGGCTCGCGGCGCAGGGGCACGATGCGACCGCAGAGCTCAATCTCTCCTGCGACATGCGCTATCTCGGGCAGACCTATGAGATCGAGGTCGTGCTGTCGCCGCAATGGCTGGCGGACGGCGACGCCGACGCAATCGAACAGGCTTTCCACCGCACCCATGAGCAGCTCTATGATTTCCATGATCCCGAGGGTGCGATCGAGCTTGTGAACATCAGGCTCTCGGCGATAGGCGCGGGGCCGGCGCTCTCCTTTCCCGAGGCTGAAGAGATCGACGTTGCGGCCAGCCCGGCGCGCCGGCTTCCGGTCTATACGGGCCTGGGCGTCGAAACCGTCGATCTCCATGACCGGCAGACCCTTGTACCCGGCAGCACCTTCAACGGGCCTGCGGTGGTGGTGCAGGAAGACACCACTTTCGCCATTCCAGGCGGCGCGCAGGTGCGCGTCGACCGCCACCTTAACCTTCTACTGACCTTCGCGGAGTGACGCCATGTTTGACCGCACAAACCTTCAGGTTCTGGCCAACCATGCCCGCGCGGCGGCCGAGAACATGGCCCATACGCTGCACCGCACCGCGCATTCAGCCTTCGTCAAGGAGACGCAGGATTTCACCGTGATGCTGATGGACCGTTCGGGGGCAACCTTCGCGGTCCCGATGGAACTCGGCGCCACCTGGTATCCCGGGCTTTCCTATCGCCGCGCCATCGCGATGGTGGACGACTACCGGCCGGGGGACGTTGCCTTCACCAACGATCCCTATTCCGGCCATGTCGCCACCCATGCACCCGATACGCATCTGTGGAAGCCAGTCTTCGTCGACGGCGAAATCGTTGCCTGGACCGGAGGTCACATCCACAATACCGACATGGGCGGGGCGGTGCCGGCTTCGCTCAGCCGCGCGCTGACCGAAATCCATCAGGAAGGCATCCGCTTTCCGCCCATGAAGCTCGTCAATGAGGGCGTCTTCGATCAGATGATCCTGCGCATCATGAGCACCAATGTGCGCAAGCCGGATCTCAACATCGGCGACATCAAGGCCCTGGTCGGCGCGCTCAACACCGGCGAGCGCAAGATCCACGCAATGGTGCGGAAGTTCGGCAAGGTTGGCTTCATCGAAGGCGTTGCCGCGCTTCTCGATCATGCGGAGGCGCAGGCGCGCGACGTGCTACGTGCAATGCCCGACGGCACCTGGGAATTCGCCGACTATGCCGACGAGGATTCGGTCGAGGCCAATCCCTGCCGGCTGAAGCTGACGCTGACGATCAGGGGCGACGAGGCGGTGCTCGACTTCACCAGCTCCGATCCTCAGCTCGGCTCGTCGCTCAACGTGCCTTCGGGCGGTGACCCGCGCCACACCATGCTGCTCGTCGGCGTCTACTATGTGCTCTACACGCTCAACCCGAAGATTCTGCTTAACACCGGTCTAACTCGTCCCTTCACCTGCATCACGCCCGAAGGCTCGGTGCTGAACCCGGTCCACCCCGCCGCCGTCGGCATGCGCTCGCTCACCTGCGCCCGGCTGCGCTCGGTCATCTTCGGCGCCTTTTCGCAGGCAGTGCCGGAGCGCCTGCCGGCAGCGCCTGCTGGCAACAACTGCATCGTCAACGTCATGACCACGGACGAGCGCACCAGCCGGAGCGTCATCGCGGCTGTGAACCCGGTTGTCGGCGGCGGCGGCGCCATGCCGCATCGCGATGGCACCAACGGATCGGGCGCCGATGCCGCCTATCTCAAGAACACGCCGATCGAGATCACCGAGACCGAGACCCCGGTCGAATTCGTCAAATACGGGCTCGCCAGGGACAGCGGCGGCGCCGGCCGCTGGCGCGGCGGGCTGGCGACCGAGATGGCGTTTCGAGTCTTTGCACCCGACTCCAGGATCACGGCGCGCAATCGCGACCGCAGCTTCTTCCGCCCCTGGGGCGTGCTCGGCGGCAAGGCGGCTGGCCTGTCGGACATGGTCGTCAACCCTGGGACCGAGCACGAGCGGCGGCTGGGCAACATCGACACAGCGGTTCTGCAGCCCGGCGACATGCTCGCGATCCGATCCGCCGGCGGCGGTGGGCGCGGCAACCCGCTTGAGCGCGAGCCCTGGCGGGTCGCGCAGGATGTGCTGCGCGGCTATCTGTCGCCAGCAGCGGCCGAGCGTGACTATGGCGTCGTCCTCTGCAACGGCGAGGTCGACGAGCAAGCGACGGAGCAATCGCGCGCAGGCAAGGAGGCATCGGCCGGCCATTTCCATTTCGGTCCGGAGCGCGACGGTTACGAAGCACAGTGGACGCCTGCCGCCTATGACCGGCTCCATGCGGTGCTGGATGCGTTGCCGATCCATTGGCGCTTCTTCGCCAAGACGGAGATCTTCCGCCGCATGAAAGGGCGTGCGGGGCCGGAAGGTGTTCGGGCGGCGCTCGATGCGGTCTGCAAACGCTTCCCCGAATTGCCGCGTCCTCGTTCCCTGCAAGAGGCAGCGGAATGAGCACTGCCGGCCGCATCGTCCGGCTGGCGGAGCGCAACCGGGCCGAGGTGCGGTTCGTTCTCGACGGGCAAATGCGTTCCGCTCTTGCTGGCGACACCGTGCTGACCGCCATGCTTGCGTCGGGACATGCCTTGCGGTGCTCCGAGTTCGGCCCAGAGCCACGCGCCGGTTTCTGTCTGATGGGCGCTTGCCAGGATTGCTGGATATGGCAGGAGGAGGGACCGCGCCTGCGCGCATGTTCAACGCCGATCGTGGAAGGCATGCGGCTGCGCACGACGCCGTCGGAGAGCTGGCCGTGAGCGACGCCTCAACGCCGAAGGTCGTGATCGTAGGCGCCGGGCCGGCCGGCATACGGGCTGCCGCGACGCTGGTCGAGGCGGGACTCCATCCAATGGTGATCGACGAAGGGCATCGCGCGGGCGGGCAGATCTATCGGCGTCCACCGGCCGGGTTCGTGCGCACGCCGGAGCAGCTCTATGGGTCGGAGGCGGGGAAGGCGGGCGCGTTGCATGCGCTGTTCGACCGGCTGGCAGAAGAGGGCCGGCTTACGCACCGCGCGGGCAGTTCGGTCATCGCCATGCGCGATGGGCAATTGCACGTGCTGGGGGAGGGCGGCTTGGAACTGGTCTCTTATGACAGCGTGATCCTTGCCACCGGCGCGTCCGACCGCGTCGCACCCATCCCCGGCTGGCAGAACGCCGGCGTCTACAGCCTGGGCGCGGCGCAGATCGCGCTGAAGGCGCAGGGCGTGGCGCTCGGGCGGCGCATCGTGCTCGCGGGATCGGGGCCTCTGCTGACGCTGGTCGGCGCGCAGCTCCTCAAGGCCGGAGCGGATGTGGCGGCGGTGCTGGATACTTCGTCCTGGCGGCAGCAGATACGCGGATTCTCGGGCCTTGCGGCCAGGCCGTTGGTCGCGCTGCGTGGCCTGACTCTGCGGGCGAAGCTCGGCCGCCGCTATCATGCGGGCGTGACGCTGGAGCGCATCGAGGCCGACGGTCAAGGCGTCGCAGCCTTGCGCTGGCGTGACGCCGGCGGCCGGCAGCAGCATACGCCTTGCGCCATGATCGGCATGGGCTGGCATCTGCGAGCCGAGACACATCTCGCCGATCTCGTGGGATGTACCTTCATTTATGACGAGCAGTGGCAGCAATGGCTGCCGAAGGCCGACGAAATGGGTCGGGCCGGCAACGGCGTCTACC
>NZ_RZSJ01000889.1:0-1554 GCF_003998025.1 Mesorhizobium sp. M8A.F.Ca.ET.021.01.1.1 | reverse complement strand
GAGCAAGCACTGCGCGATAGAGCCGGTCGTTCGACCAGAGATTGTTGCCCGCCATGCGGCGCAGATGATCCAGAAGATTCATCGCTGAAAATCTGTCCTAGCCTCTATCTCGCGTAGTTCTCGACCTTCTGCTCGATGGCACCGAAGATCGAATGCCCGGCCTTGTCCTTCATCTCGATGCGTACCGTGTCGCCGAAGCGCAGGAACGGCGTCTTTGGTTCGCCGCTCGCGAGGGTCTCGATCATGCGCAGTTCGGCGATGCAGGAATAGCCTGCGCCGCCGGCCGACACAGGCTTGCCCGGGCCGCCGTCGAGCTTGTTGGACACCGTACCCGAGCCGATGATGGTGCCTGATACCAGCGGCCTTGTGCGGGCGGCGTGAGCGATCAGTACCGGGAAGTCAAAGGTCATGTCGACACCGGCATTGGCGCGGCCGAACGGCTTGCCGTTGATGTCGGCGAGCAGCGGCAGGCTGACCTTGCCGCCATCCCAGGCGTCGCCCAGTTCGTCCGGCGTCACCGCGACCGGCGAAAAGGCCGAGGACGGTTTCGACTGGAAGAAGCCAAAACCCTTGGCGAGTTCCGGGCCGGTCAGCGCGCGCAGCGTGACGTCGTTGACCAGCATGACCAGCCGGATCGCGGCGCGCGCTTCATCGAGGCTGGCGCCCATCGGCACATCGTCGACGATGACGGCAATTTCGGCCTCCATGTCGATGCCGAAGGCTTCGTCGGCCATGCGGATCGGATCGCGCGGCGCAACAAAGGAGTCCGAGCCGCCCTGATAGATCAGCGGATCGATCCAGAAGCTTGCCGGCATCTCGACGCCGCGCGCTTTGCGCACCAGTTCGACATGGTTCACATAGGCGGAGCCGTCGGCCCATTGATAGGCGCGTGGCAGCGGCGAATGCGCGTCGTGCTCGTGGAAGCGAGCCGCCGGCATCGCACTGTTCTCCAGCGATTCGGCGATTGTCGCGAGATGCGGCGAGATCCTGCGCCAGTCGTCGAGTGCCGCCTGCAGCGTGCGCGCCAAGAACGAGGCGTCTGTGTACTGTGTCAGGTCGCGCGAAACGACAACGAGTTTTCCATCGCGCGTCCCATCCTTCAGTGTGGCAAGCTTCATGCGGTTCCCTCTCCTGAGGCGGCCTTGGCGCCGCTTTGGCTTTTCTTACGCATGATCTTTTTCCGAAAACCGGTTTCCACTTTTCGGGATCATGCTAGCTCCACAACAAGGCCGTCGCGAGCGATCGTCAAGTCGCCGGCCCATGTTTTCCTGACGGCAGCAGTCCAATCGGTCTCGCCAATCTGGGGGTCGTCGGCCGGAATGAGGTGGTTGAGCACCAGTCTCTTCACGCCGCCATCGCTGGCGATGCGGCCTGCCTCTTCGGCAAAGCTGTGGCTGGCGAGCAGGTGTTCCCTGAGCCGCGCGCCATTGCCGGTCCTGGCAACCAGCCGCTCGATCCCCTCCTCCAGCATGGCTTCGTGGACGAGGATATCAGAGCCTTCGGCGAAATCGGCGAGCGGTGGGAAGAAGGCTGTATCGGCCGAAAACACCACGC
>NZ_RZSJ01000888.1:0-1559 GCF_003998025.1 Mesorhizobium sp. M8A.F.Ca.ET.021.01.1.1 | reverse complement strand
ATTGTACGCCGTGTCGCCGCAGGCAGTGCACTTGCTGGATAGCTGCTAACGAATTCGGCGAGTTCAGATATGGCTCGCACTGAGGTATACTCCAATATATCCGCTTCTTTTCGAATAAAGTCTACGGCTGCTTTTCTACCTCGGGGCGAGCCTTGTTACCCACAATAGTCTCAAGCGAAGCCAGGGCCATGTGCTGGCAGATGGAATTAGGAGACGTCAAACTCCTGCTGCAGCTCGATCAACAACGCGCCTGCTTAACAGTTAAGAAGCCACTCCATTTTGCTGGTGCACTGTTCTACCGGTTTCGATACCGCGTAGCTCCAACAAGCCAAGTTTCATAAAGAATTTACACGTTGAGAACGCCTATTTGCACTTGAGGCGGAGCAATTAACAGAACGGCGAGGTTGTGATGCGCTGACCTTCGCTTCACCATCCCCCTTGCAATCCGCATGCCACCGAAGAAGTTGTCCGAGCAAGTGGCGGACACTGTGTTTCGCGCCGCGCTACCGGAACACTTGACCATTCGTGTGTCTTCTTCCGAACATAGGTGTCTCCGCATGAGAGGCGACCGTCGTATTCAACGTTCCAAGTTCTCGTGGGTCCATATCTAGTGCCAATTCAAACGCCCACCACAATAATGTCTATTGGGCTCTCAGTGGTGGTGGACTCGGCATCCGAGCATCACCAAAGACTCTTGCTAGCTGTGAGCTTTCGGGAGGTTGTCCATTCGGACCGGACCGAGGAGACTGGAGTTACCACGCTTCAGCATCTATCGGAGGGTCCGAATGAACATCCACAAGAATGCCCGTCTCACACCGCTGCGTCGAGAGGAGATGGCGCTGTCGGTGATAGAGGGCGCTTTTTCCAAAGCCCATGCGGCGCGGGTCTATGGCGTCGGCCAAGATCGTGGCGCGCTGGGTCGAGCGCTATAAGGCTGAAGGGCGGGCCGGCATGATCGACCGTTCCTCGCGGCCCGCCCATATGTCACAGGCCACCGCTGCGTTGATCGCCGAGCGCATCATGGCGCTGCGGCGGCAACGTTGGACCGGCAAGCACATCGCCCATGAGGTCGGCGTCTCGCCCGCCACCGTCAGCCGGGTTCTCAAGCGTGCCGGGCTGTCGCGGCTAAGCGATAGCGAGCCGGCCGAACCGGTCCGGCGCTACGAGCGGGAGAACCCAGGCGAGATGATCCATATCGACATCAAAGAAGCTCGGCCGCTTCAGCCAAGTCGGCCATCGCATCACCGGCGAGCCGCAAAAAGGCAAGTCGCGCGGCGCCGGCTGGGAGTTCGTCCACGTCTGCATCGACGACGCGTCCCGCATCGCCTTCTCGCAAATCCTGCCCGACGAGAAAGAAGAACGCGCCATCGCCTTCCTCAAGGCGGCGGTGGCCTGCTACGCCAGCCTCGGCGTCACAATAGCCCGCGTCATGACCGACAACGTCCTAAGCGCGGAACGAAATGGAGCCTGCAGTCAAGGTCTCTCTGTTCGTCAGCATGCCCTTGCTGCGTGACGTTGGTCAAGTCGTCGAACCAGGCGGCTTCCACCGGCAAGGGAAA
>NZ_RZSJ01000887.1:0-1565 GCF_003998025.1 Mesorhizobium sp. M8A.F.Ca.ET.021.01.1.1 | reverse complement strand
CAGCGGACGCTCGCGACCGCGTCGGAACGGCCGTCGTTGATGGTTACCCAAACGCCGGAATTCTCCGTCGATTGACGCTTGAGATAGGTGTAGTCGGTGTCCGTCCAGGACAGCACCTTGGTTTCCAGATTGTCGAGGATGAACTCGCCGAGGCTGGTGCGCACGGTCAGAACCGCATGGCCGTCGCCGTTCGGCTGGCGCGCAACCGTCATCAAAAGGTCGCCGGCCGGCACGCCCATATCCATCAGCTCGCGGCGCTTTTCCAGCGCGTAATCCTCGCAATCGCCATAGCCATTGTCCGGATAGGCCCAGTATTCCTCGACACCGTAGTTTTCCATGTCGGTGCGCGGCTTGACGCGGCTGTTGACCGAATTGTTGATGCTGACGATCGACGCCCAGAGTTTGCGGGTCAGGTCGACCGGCTCTCCCTTGGGGGTCTTTTCGTTGCATTCGCCCGGGATGCGTTGGCAGAATTCATAGTGGCCTACAGGCTGCGTTGTGCGTCCGCCGGTATGCATGTAGGCCGGTCCCGCGGCATATGCTGATCCCCAGGCGGACAGCTGCATCGCCATTGCCGCCAGCAACAGCTTGCCCCTCGTTCTTTTCATTATTCAGTCTCCCCGTTCGAAGGAGACATTGCCACATGTGGATTTATTTGACGCAAAAGGCCGAAGTAGGTTTTAAGTAAAACGCCCGTAGAATAAACATAAAATTTGAATCATTTGAGTATTGAATTGTTCGGATTGCGGGATTGGTTTTAGGCGAATTCGGTCTCGCGCGGACCATTTCTGACTATGGCGACCTGTCGCCCGAGTACGCATCGATCGCCACGCCCCGGAAATCAAAAAGCCGGCCGCAAGGGCCGGCTTGACGGGGGTGCTTTGCGGCCGTTCAGGCGCGCGGCGTGTTGAATTCCGAATCGAGCGTTTCGGGGCGCTGGATGACGGCGAATTCGATGGCGACGCCATCTTCGAAATGCCGGACGATCTGACCGCGCATGGTGCCGAGCATGACCTGGACGCCGATCGCCGGTTTGACCTCGATCTCGATCGCGGCGCCGGACAAGGACAGATCGATGATCCGGCACTGATACTGACGGCCGTCGGTGAGCTGCAGCACGCTGGTCGGGTTGCGTGGCGAGACGCGCTCGTGACGGCGGTCTTCAGGCAGGTCGAGCTCGTGCTTGTTGGCGAGCCACGTCAATTGCGCTGCGAGCTTGTCCTTCTTGCGGTCGGACGCAATCACCGTCATTGCGAAGCCATCCGGCAACGTGCGCGTCAAGACACCTTCGATGCGGCCGATATGATCGATATAGGCGATGACTTTCTCGCCGGGCATGCCGATGCGGTCGGTGCGAAGCGCGACGTTGCCAGGCGACATGTCCACGACCTGGCAGGGGTGCTCGGTGCGGTCTTCCAGCATGAATCGTCCGTATATCTTGACCCGGACGCGCTGAAAGTTCCGCCTTTCAGCTTGGGACGGCGCATAGTCGACCGCCGCTGACCTCATGACTGCCTACACCCCGTTTGGCATCCCGCGCCTTAATGCGAGGGACTTCATCAGAG
>NZ_RZSJ01000886.1:0-1567 GCF_003998025.1 Mesorhizobium sp. M8A.F.Ca.ET.021.01.1.1 | reverse complement strand
ATTCCAGCGTCTTGCCTTCGGCGTTCTGCAGCGTCTGGCCGACGAGGTTTTCGAAAGAACGCATGACCCTTTCGAGATCTTCCGACTTCTTGACCAGGCCAACGGCGAGATCCTCGAGCGACGACTGTCTTTCCAGCGTGTGTTCGAGGTTGCTCTGGGCCGAGCTCAGGAGGTCCGAGGCGCCGGCGAGCAGGCGGCTGTGTTCGTCGAACTTGGTGGCGATCGAGGCGACCTCACGCAAGGTCGACGACGACAGTTCCGTCAGCCTTGTCGTGTTCGAATCGACCAGACGCGCCGAGCTGGCAAAGGTCTGCGCCGCCTTTTCGGTGGTTGCCGCGAAGCTTTGCGTGCTGCCGGTCAGACGTTGGTCGACCTCGCCGAGGTTGACCGCGGCCTGCTCGATCAACTGACCGAGCTGCGAGCTGGACTTGGTCATCCGGCCGATGAGATCGGCGACGCTGTCGGACAGCGACGAACGGGCGCCTTCGACCGCCGACAAGGTTTCGGCGGTACGGCTGGCCAGCGCGTTGACCAGGGTCGCATTCTCGCTGCGCAGCTTCTCGGTCGCGCGTTCCGTGACCTCTTCCATGCTCTTTTGCAGGTCCGAGCCGCCCTGGGTGAAGCGCTCGACCAAAGGACGCGCGGTTTCGTCGAGGATCTTCGACATCTCGGCGGACCGCGCCGCGAGCATGGTGTTGAGCTCGCGGGTGTTGGCGCCGATCGTCTTGGCGGCATCGTTGGTGCTCTGGCCGATATGCTGGCCGACCGCGGTGAAGGTCTCCGCGATCACATTGGCACGCGTTACGAGTTGCGCCTCGGCGGTCGATATCTGCTCGTTGAGCTTCTGGCCCATCGTCTCGGCCGTGTAGGCGAGCCGGTTTTCGACGCCGGCAAGCGCCTGCTCGATTTCGCGCGCATGCACGGCCAGTTCCTGACCGGTCTGGCGGGCACGATCGGCGACCCTCTGCTCGGTGCTGGCGAAGGCGCCGACAATGGTCTGCGCATGCTCGCCGATCGTCGAGGTGCTGTCGGCGATGCGCGAAACCAGGCGCTGGTCGGCGTCGTCGAAGATGCGGGCGATTTCGGACGCCCGGCTGGACAGCGCATCCGAACCCTCGGCGATGCGCGAGACCAAATGCTGGTCGGCGGCGTCGAAAATGCGGCCAAGGTCCGACGCGCGGGCGGCGAGCGCCTCGGCGGATTCGCCGATGCGCATGCCGAGCCGCTGGTCGGCGCTTTCGAAGTTGCGCAGGATGTCGCCGGCGCGGGCGGCCAGCGATTGCGCCGTTTCCACGGCCCGGGCGACGAGCTTCTGGTCGGCCGCGTCGAATGTGCCGGCAATCTCGCTTGCGCGGGCGGCCAGCTGATCCGCAGTCTCCTGGGCACGGGCGGCGAGCTTTTGGTCCGTCATGTCGAAGGTGCCGGCGATCTCGCCAGCGCGAGCGGCGAGCTGATCGGCGGTTTCATGGGCGCGGGCCAGCAGCGAGCTGGACGTGTCGTCGGCGCGGGCGAGCAAGGCGTTCGACGTATCTTCCGCGCGGGCGTGGAGGCGACGATCGGCCTCCTC
>NZ_RZSJ01000885.1:0-1571 GCF_003998025.1 Mesorhizobium sp. M8A.F.Ca.ET.021.01.1.1 | reverse complement strand
CCGTATACAGGTAGGTCATGGTCTCGCTATCGTCGAGCCACCGGCATTCCGGCATGAAACCGTCGAGCAGGGAAAGCACGCGATCCGTGCGGTCGACAAAGGCGCTCTGAATCTCATTGGGATCAACGCCCGACTGTTCGCGCCCCTCGTAAAGCCATGTCTCGGCGCGCGCGACATCCTCGACCGGCGGCAGATAGAGGAAGGTGAGGAAGTAGCTCGAGATGAAGTGAACGCCTTCCTCTTCGAACTCGGCCTTGCGCTCGGCGTCGACGAGGGCTGAGGCCGGGTCAGGAAACTGGCTTTCGGGATAGGTCGCCGCCTGATGCCGCTGCGCCTCGACGAAGATGCTCCATCCCGAGCCAAGGCGACGAAAGGCGTTGTTGATACGCGAGGCCACCGCGACCAACTCGGCCGCGACCGCGGAATCGAGATCGGGCCCGCGAAACGTTGCGGAGCGCTGAAAGCTTCCATCCTTGTTGAGCACCACGCCGGGCGCGACAAGCGCGGCCCAGGGCAGGTAGTCGGCAAGACGGTTGGCGGTGCGACGATATTCGGAAAGGTTCATCATGACAGGACCTCACACCGGCAGATGAGCGGGAAGGCGCAGATGCCTTCGACCCACTTCGAAAAAGAGCGGATCGCGCCTTGCGGCCCATACAGCTGTGAAATGTCCAACTGCCCAGATGATGAGACCGACCAGCCAGAGGCGAAGGCCCAGGCCAACCGCGCCTGCCAGTGTGCCGTTCAGGATTGCGATCGAGCGGGGTGCGCCGCCGAGCAGAATATGCTCGGTCAGTGCCCTGTGAACGTGGACCGTAAACCCTGGCACAGCGCCGACCTGTTCGAAAGCGGCCGCCATCAGATCAGCGCCCCGCCGCCGAAGGAAAAAAACGACAGGAAGAAGCTGATGCCGCAAAGGCGATCGACAGGCCAAAGACGATCTGGATCAGCCGCCTGAATCCACCCGAGGTGTCGCCGAAGGCAAGCGTTAGCCCCGTTACGATGATGATGATGACGGCAATGATCTTGGAGACCGGGCCCTCAATCGACTGAAGGATCTTCTCAAGCGGTTGCTCCCACGGCATCGACGAGCCGGCGGCATGAGCGACCTGGGCGAGCATGAGGGTGGTGGCAAGGGTCGTGGCGCCAGCGGCCAAGCGCCTGTAGCCACGCGAAAGGATGCGGATCATGAGCTGTCTCCTGGACTGTTCTGGTTGGTTTGGGAGGTGCGGTAGTCGCCGTCAGGCCCAAGCCCGTCGACGCGCATAAGTTCTGTCAGCCGCCGCGCGGGTCCGCGCCCGGACAGAACGGCGATGAGATCAATGGTTTCCGCGATGAGGGCGCGCGGGACAGTGACGACGGCTTCCTGGATGAGTTGCTCGAGACGGAGCAATGCCCCGATGCCCGAGCCGGCGTGGATGGTGCCAATGCCGCCAGGATGTCCGGTGCCCCAGGCCTTCAGGAGGTCGAGGGCCTCTGCGCCGCGCACTTCGCCGATGGGAATGCGGTCCGGCCGCAAACGCAGCGAGGAGCGAACCAGGTCCGCGAGCGTGGCGACACCATCCTTGGTC
>NZ_RZSJ01000884.1:0-1578 GCF_003998025.1 Mesorhizobium sp. M8A.F.Ca.ET.021.01.1.1 | reverse complement strand
GTCGGCGATAACCTGAACGCCTTCGCCGAGGCCGGCCTGCAGCACGCTTGGCCAGCGATCCGGCAGCGCATGACGCCCGCCTTCGGCATTATAGCCCCAGGTCAGCGAGTCGCCGTAACAAAGCACTGTCTTCATCCGTTCAACCCGCCTTTATGTCAGCCACGCCGCGCTTCACGCGCCAGCGCACGAACAACCAATGGATGACGATCGTCACCAAGCCCGGCAGACCGAGACCGGCAACCATCGGCATGTCTTTCCTGACCACCGCGACGCTGCTGTCGCTGTAGAGGATCAGCCCGACCAAGAGGACGAGCAGCACCACAAACACAATCAGCGTCCACTTGCCCGCCCTCGCCACGGCCGCGACCGGTTCGTTCGTCAATTGCGCCACGAAGAAGATGAAGGTGACGACAAAGGTCACCAGCACCGAGAACATGAAGACGATGATGTATTCTTCCTCGGCGCCGGTGGCGACAGCCAACCATTGCGCGATCAGACCGCCAGCCAACCCGGAAATGAAAAAAGCGAAAAGGCTGGTGAAGAATATTCGCACAGCCTTTCCCTTTCCTAGACCAGCATGCCCATCGGGTTCTCGATCAACTTCTTGAAGGCGACCAAGAGTTCCGCACCTAGAGCACCGTCGACCGCACGATGGTCGGTCGACAGCGTCACCGACATCACTGTGGCTATTCTGATCTCGCCGTTCTTGACCACCGCCCGCTCCTCGCCGGCGCCGACCGCCAGGATCGTCGCGTGCGGCGGGTTGATGACAGCGGCAAAGTCCTTGATGCCGAACATGCCGAGATTGGACACCGCCGTGGTGCCGCCTTGATACTCTTCCGGCTTCAGCTTCCGGCTGCGGGCACGGCTGGCCAGATCCTTCATCTCGTTGGAGATGACGGAGAGCGTCTTTTCATCCGCATGCCGAATGATCGGCGTGATCAGGCCGCCGGGGATCGAGACGGCGACGCCGACATCGGCATGTTTGTGCTTGACCATGGCGCTCTCGGTCCAGGAGGCATTGGCATCCGGCACCGCCTTCAGCGCCATGGCCATCGCCTTGATCACCATGTCGTTGACCGACAGCTTGTAGGCGGGCGCCTCACCCTTGTCGGTCTTTTTCACCGGAGCCGCGGCGTTGAGCTGCGTGCGCAGCGAAAGCAGCGCGTCGAGTTCGCAATCGAGCGTCAGGTAGAAATGCGGGATGGTGGTCTTGGCCTCGACCAGGCGTCGCGCGATGGTCTTGCGCATATTGTCGTGCGGGACGAGGTCATAGGAGCCTTGCTCGAACAGCTTCAGCACCTGGTCGTCCGACATTGCCTTTACAGCCGGAGCAGCGGAAGGCGCACCAGCCGGAGCCTTGGCTGCCGGCGCTGCCTTGGCGCCGCCGCCGCCGATCGCGGCATCGACATCGGCCTTCACCACGCGGCCATGCGGACCGGTGCCAGCCACGGCCGACACATCGACGCCCGCCTCCCTGGCGATGCGGCGCGCGAGCGGCGACGCAAAGGTGCGCTCGGCCGATTGGCTGATCTCGCCCCTTGTGGGGGAGATGGCCGGCAGGCCAGAGGGGGGCGC
>NZ_RZSJ01000883.1:0-1582 GCF_003998025.1 Mesorhizobium sp. M8A.F.Ca.ET.021.01.1.1 | reverse complement strand
TCACCTGCCTGCCGGCATCCTCTCCCCGTATAGTGACGGGGAGAGGGGCGCTGTTATCGCCGATTTCGCCAACCGCCGATGTCGCAACATGGCGCCGCGTTGCGGCGGGCCGCTTTCTCCCCGTACGGGGAGAAAGCCCGGCAGGGCAATGAGGGGCGGCACTGACCTGTCTAATAGGCGGTCTCCGCTGCGCGTTGTAAACTGGTATTGGTCTGATGCTCCGCGTGGTTGACGCGCCTCAGCGCGGCGCGCGCTTGGCCAGGATCCGCTGCAGCGTGCGGCGATGCATGTTGAGCCGGCGCGCGGTCTCGGAGACGTTGCGTTCGCACATTTCGTAGACGCGCTGGATATGTTCCCAGCGGACACGGTCGGCCGACATCGGGTTTTCCGGCGGGGCGGCGCGCTCGCCGGTGGTGCGGGTCAGTGCGGCAAAGACATCGTCGGCATCGGCGGGCTTCGAAAGATAGTCGACGGCGCCGAGTTTCACCGCCGTCACCGCGGTGGCGATGTTGCCGTAGCCGGTCAGGATGATGGTGCGGGAATCCTCGCGCTTCTCGCGGATGGCGGCGACCACGTCGAGGCCGTTACCGTCGCCCAGCCGCATGTCGACCACGGCATAGGCGGGCGGATTGGCGCGGGCTTTGCCCACGGCCTCCTCGACGCTCTCCGCCGTCTCGACCACGAAGCCCCTGGTTTCCATGGCACGGGCCAGACGGGTCAGGAACGGCTTGTCGTCGTCGACGATCAGAAGCGAGGTGTCCTCGCCTTCAACCATAGGCCCACTGTTTTCATCGCCTGTCATCGTCTTAAAAAATTCCTGCTGCCTTATTTTTACGCAGATATAGTTTTGCGGGGCTATTGTCCAATTTACGCAGTGTCAAACATGGTCGCCGGGGACGATTGCGGGTTCAGGAAGACATTTCTCGGCCACGAAATCCGCACCACCGCCCCTTCGCCGAGGCCGCTCGAATTGCGAAAATCGAGCGTGGCGCCAGACCGTTCGAGCAAAGTCTTGGCGATGAACAGGCCGAGCCCGAGGCCGCCGCCAGCTTCCGTACCCTGGCGTGTCGACATATAGGGCTCGCCAATGCGGTCGATGATCTCGGGCGGAAAACCCGGGCCGTCATCGGTGATCGAGAAGGAGACCATCGCCTCGTCCCAGCTCCAGCGCACGGTGACGCTGTTGCGGGCGAAATCGACGGCATTCTCGACCAGGTTGCCGAGGCCGTAGATGACACCCGGATTGCGCCGCCCGACAGGCTCCGGCCCGGTCCGGTCGCCGGGGCGGAGCTTGATCGAAATGCCGAAGTCGCGATGCGGCGCGGTGACCTCCTCGACCAGCGAGGTCAGCGGCAGGCGCGACAGATGCGCCTCGCCCTCCGACGACAGGCTGGTCAGGCGTTTCAGGATTTCGCGGCAGCGCTCGCTCTGCGAGCGCAGCAGCTTCACGTCTTCCCCGTATTTCGGATCGGTGCCGAGCGCCTTCTCCATTTCCTTGGCGACCAGCGTGATGGTGGCGAGCGGCGTGCCGAGTTCGTGCGCGGCGGCGGCAGCCAACCCGTCGAGCGCGGAAAGATGCTGC
>NZ_RZSJ01000882.1:0-1587 GCF_003998025.1 Mesorhizobium sp. M8A.F.Ca.ET.021.01.1.1 | reverse complement strand
CCGCCACAGAAAACGAAAAAGCCGCGGCGAACCGCGGCTTTTCGATGCTTGATCCCCTGAAGGAAATTGGAGCGGGTGAAGCGATTCGAACGCTCGACCCCAACCTTGGCAAGGTTGTGCTCTACCCCTGAGCTACACCCGCTCACACGGCGTCTTGGCCGCAAGCCGGGCCTATATGGCTGAAGAGCGCGGCGATTGCAACAGGGAAATAACAGGCCTTTTTGCTGCCCGGCGCCATGATGCAGGCAAGCCGCCCGTGACAAGGCTTCTCGCCGGATCTGGGGGCCGTGTTGGGCGGCGGCCCGACCATTGCCGCCTCGTCGCGGCGCGCACCATCGCCGCGTGCATGGGAATAACCGGCTTTCGCGGCGGCGCGCACCAGGCTTGCGCAAAAATGATTCCGATTCCGTGGCCGATGCGATAAACGGCATGGCCGCAAACCAGCCGAAGAAGAAATCCAATGCCGAAGACCGAAGCCGAGCTTTTCGCCTTTCTCGCCGAACTGGGCATCGCCGTTTCGACGAAACGCCACCCGCCGCTCTATACGGTGGCCGATTCGCAGGCGCTGCGCGGCGAAATCGCCGGCGGACACACCAAGAACCTGTTCCTGAAGGACAAGAAGGACAATTTCTTCCTGGTCACCGTCGGCGAGGACGCGGTCGTCGATCTCAAGCAGATCCATCAGTCGATCGGCGCCGCCAGCCGGGTTTCCTTCGGCAAGCCGGAAATGCTGATGGAGCTTTTGGGCGTCACGCCGGGCGCCGTCACCGTCTTCGGCGTCATCAATGACAGGGAAAACAGGGTCAAGCTGGTGCTCGACAAGGATTTGATGGCGCATGCCGTCATCAACGCGCATCCGCTGACCAACGAGGCGACGACGTCGATCGCGGCGGCCGATCTCATCAGATTCGTCGAGGCAACCGGGCACGATGCTGCTATCTTGAAAGTCTCGGCATGATCGCCACATGGATGGCGAAGCCGATTTCCAATTGAGACATGGCGCCGAGCCGCGGGCCGGCAGCGCGACCGAAAGGGTGACGAGATGAGCGACAACAATCCGTTTGGCGGATCATTCGGAAACAATGGCGGCCAGTATGCCACCACGGTGCAGTATGGCGGAACGGCCACGGCGCCGGCGAAGGCAGCGCTTGGCGATGCGCCCGCGGGCGCCCGCGCCGGCGATGTCATCAAGGACACGACGACCGCCGCCTTCGCCGCCGACGTCATCCAGGAATCGCGCCGCCAGCCGGTGCTGGTCGATTTCTGGGCGCCGTGGTGCGGCCCTTGCAAGCAGCTCACGCCGCAGCTGGAAAAGGCGGTCAAGGCCGCCGGCGTCAAGGTCAAGCTGGTCAAGATGAACATAGACGACCATCCCTCGATCGCCGGCCAGCTCGGCATCCAGTCGATTCCGGCGGTCATCGCCTTCAAGGACGGCCAACCGGTCGACGGCTTCATGGGCGCCATTCCCGAGAGCCAGATCAACGAATTCATCACCAAGGTCGGCGGCCAGGGCAATGGCGCGCCGCCGACCTTGGTGATGAATTCGTTGATCTGGCTCTCGGGAATGGCGCCCATGAAGCCGTCGAC
>NZ_RZSJ01000881.1:0-1587 GCF_003998025.1 Mesorhizobium sp. M8A.F.Ca.ET.021.01.1.1 | reverse complement strand
GTTTTCAGCACGCGCCAGCCAGTTGCCGCGCTCGGCGCCGATGGCATCCAGACGCCGAGTGCGTGCCTCGGCTTCGCGCCGCAAGCCTTCATGGACGGCGCGCGCGTCGGCCAGTGCGGCGCGGTCGCGAGAGACATTGGCCGATGATTGTTCGAGCAGCAATTGCAGGTCGCCGAGATCCGGCGCGTCCTGCAACAACATCTCGGCCTCGACGAAAGCCGCCGACGTCTCCTCGTGGCTGTCGACTATGCGGGCACGCGCCTCGTCCAGCGCGGCACGGCGGCTCGACAGTTCACCGCCGGCCTTTTCGGCCTCGGCCAGCGCATTGCGGGCGGCATCCAGCCGATGCTGGGCCTCGCGTCCGGCCTGGCGCGTGGTCCGCTCCGCTTCGCTTGCCTGGCGGAGGGCCTGCTCGGCCTGTGCCAGCGCCTCCTCGGCCTGGCGCAGGACGAGCGTCGCCTGCACCGCTTCGGCATCGAGTTCGGCAAGCCGGTTCTTCTGCGCCAGCCTTTGTGCCGCGGCGGTCGGTGCATCGGCGCTGGCGGTCAGGCCGTCCCAGCGCCACAGCGCGCCCTCACGACTGACCAGGCGCTGGCCGGGAGCCAGAAGCCCCTGCAACCGGCGGCCGTCAGCGGCCTCGACGATGCCGATCTGCGCCAGCCGGCGGGCAAGCTGTGCCGGCGCGCGAACCATGCTGGCAAGGCTCCTGATCCCTTCCGGAAGCGCGGCGTCGCCGGGCTGGATTTCGCTTTCGCCCCAATGCGCCGGCGCGTTGCGGTCGAGCGGCACGTCGAGATCTTCGCCCAGGGCCGCCCCAAGAGCCGTCTCGAAGCCGCGCTCGACGCTGATCTGCTCCAGCACGGAAGGGAAGAGATCGCCGCTGGCCGCGTTCAGGATCTTGGCCAGCGTACGCGCTTCGGTCTCGATCCGCGCCAGTTCCGCCCTGGCGTCCTGGAGCGGCGGACGCGCGGCACTTTCGGCACCACGAGCGTCGATGACCGACTGCTCGGCCTGCTCCGCCGCGGCCTCCGACTCTTCCAGCAACGCCAGCGCCTGTTCGACCAGGATCTGTTTCTCGGCCGGGTCCGGCAGGCCGGCCACCTTGGCGAGGATGTCCGACAATTCGCGGTCGACATCGGCGAGTTGGCGGGCGAAGCGATCGCGCCGCTCGGCGGTTTCGCGCAAAGTGCGTTCGATCTGATGGCGCGAGGCGGCAGCCTCCGCGCGCTCGGCGGTCAGCGCGGCGAGCTTGGCTTCGCTTTGCGCAAGCGTCGAGGCGGCCTGTTCGAATGCCGCGCGGGTGGTGGCCTCGCGCTCCGCGGCACCAGCGTTTTCGGAGTTCAGCGCGGCCTCTTCCGCGCGCAGGCGCTCGAGAACGTCGGCGTTGTCGCGCACCATCCGCTCTTCGCGGGCGATGTCGCCGTCGAGCTGCTGCAACCGGCGCTCGAGTTCGGCCTGACGGGTGCGGATGCGGCCGGCTTCCTCCTCGATCTGCGACCTGGCGATCGACAGCCGCTGGAAGGCGGCTGCAGCCGCGGCTTCCGCGTCGCGCAGGTCAGGCAAGCGATGGGCGGAGATGCCCTGCTC
>NZ_RZSJ01000880.1:0-1588 GCF_003998025.1 Mesorhizobium sp. M8A.F.Ca.ET.021.01.1.1 | reverse complement strand
CGATTTCAAGGCGCTGAAACCATCGAGCCAGGCCGCCCGCGCCGCCGGCATTCCGGTGGTCGAATTCGATCGCCAGATCACGTCGACACCGTCCGATTTCACGTCGGTCGCGGGTACCGTCGAGATCGGCTATGTCGCCGCCGATCAGGCCGAAAAGCTTCTGAAAGCCAAGAACGGCTCGGTGAAGGGCAAGGTCCTTCAGGTGCTTGGCGACCCCGGCGATCCTTACACGCTCGACATCCAGAAGGGTTTTGAAGAGAAGATGAAGGCGTTCCCGGACGTCAAGATCATCTCGCTGCCGGCCATGCAATGGGAGGCCAGCAATGCCGGCACCATCGTTGCCGACCAGATGCTGGCCAATCCCGACATCGACCTGATCTTCAGCCATGCCGCGCACCTGTCGGTCGCCGCCGTCGCTTCGCTAGAGGCCGCCGGCAAGAAGCCGGGCGACGTGATGCTGATGAGCTCGAACGGCGCGCCGGTCGGCCTCGACCTGATCCGCAAGGGCTGGCTCAATGTCGAAGTAGAGCAGCCGCTTTACGCACAGGCCGCGGCCGTCGCCATGTTCATGGACAAGGTCGCGAAGAAGCAAGAGATCAAGCCCGGCGAATACGACGTGCTTGGCCTGAAATCGACCGTCACCAAGGAAGCGTGGGGCCCGAACATCAAGATTCCGGGTGCCGCCATCACCAAGGAGAACGTCGACAACCCGGCCTTCTGGGGCAACCAGAAGCCGCCGACCGATACGGTCAAGTCGGTCGAATAGGCATGTCGCCTGAACGCTCCGGGCCATACCTGGCCCGGAGCCCATCCCTGCCCGCATGAAACGAGACGCAGACAATTCGCTGCGGCCTTGATTGCGCATGCCAACCGGATCGACACATGAACCCTCGCACGCGTCACGCCCTGGAGTTCGTCCTCGACAACCTCGTCTGGTTCATGCTGCTCCTTGTCCTGGTCGTCTTCTCGCTGTTCATCCCGAACTATTTCCAACTCGGCATCTTCGCCAACATCATCGAGGCGTCGAGCGTGCTCGGCGTCATGTCGATCGGCCTGGCGCTGGTCATCATTGCCGGCCACATGGACCTGTCGGTCGAATCCGTCGCCGCACTCAGCGCCATGGCGGTGGGCATCCTGTTTTGCTCCTCGGGCATCGGCCTCGGTGTTCAATTGCACCCGGAATGGCTGATGGTTCCGGTCTCGCTGCTGCTGGCGCTGGCCGTCGGCGGCCTCATCGGCGCCTTCAACGGCTATCTTGTGGTCAAGGTCAAGATGAGCGCCTTCATCATCACGCTCGCCTCCTACATCTGGGTACGCGGCCTCGTGCTGGTCATTTCGGGCGGCCGCTCGGCACAGGATCTGGCACCCGCCATCCGGTGGTTCGGCATCCAGCGCCTGATCGGCCTGCCGCTTACCGCCTGGATCGCGGTGGCCTGTTTCGTGGTCTTCTCGCTGATCATGGCCAAGACGCCGTTCGGCAGGCACTTGGTGATGATCGGCGGCAATGAAACCGCGACCTTCCGCGCCGGCATCCGGGTGAACCGCAACCTGATCATCGCCTTCGTGCTCGCCGGCGCCATCGCAGGGC
>NZ_RZSJ01000087.1:0-14671 GCF_003998025.1 Mesorhizobium sp. M8A.F.Ca.ET.021.01.1.1 | reverse complement strand
GTCGTGGTTCGTCGCCCGCAGGGCGCGTCAGCGGCAGATGGCGACAGGCCAGCAATTTCCCGTGTTCTGGACTTCCGCCGCGCTGATCGTCGGCCTGCCGCTGCTCGCTTACGTGCTGAGCGGCTTTCCGCTGACCTTTGATCTTCCAAAACAGTCGACCTTCAACCTGACCGGCGGCTTCCAGGTCAAACCGGAATTCCTGTCGCTCTATCTGGCGCTATCCTGCTACACGGCGGCCTTCATCGCCGAAATCGTGCGCGCCGGCATCAGGGGCGTCAGCAAGGGCCAGACCGAGGCGGCGGCAGCGCTTGGTCTGCGATCCGGGTCGATCCTGCGGCTGGTCGTGGTGCCGCAGGCCATGCGCATCGTCATTCCGCCGCTGACCAGCCAGTATCTCAACCTGACCAAGAACTCCTCGCTGGCGATCGCCATCGGTTATCCCGACCTGACGGCGACAGCCGGCACGGTTCTGAACCAGACCGGACAAGCGGTCGAAGGCGTGCTGATCATGATGATCGCCTATCTCATACTCAGCCTGGTGACCTCGGCCGTGATGAACGTGGTCAACGCCAGAATGGCGCTGGTGGAGAGGTAGAGCCATGCAGGAACACGACATGTCCTGGGTGCGGACCGAAATGGCGCTGGCGCAGCCCGCGCCGGCGAGCGTCAGCGGTCCCGTCGCCTGGGTGCGCAGGAACCTGATCGGTTCGGTCGGCGACACCATCCTCACCATCCTCGGCATCGTCATCGTCGCCTGGGTACTGCCGCAGGTCATCAACTGGGCGTTCATCAACGCACAGTGGACCGGGCCGGACCGCACGGTCTGCGCGACCGTCGCGCAAGGCGGTATTCAGCCCGACGGCTGGAGCGGCGCCTGCTGGGCTTTCGTCAACGCCAAGTTCGGCCAGTTCATGTTCGGCACCTATCCGGTCGAGGAGCGCTGGCGGCCGATCCTGGTCGCCATCCTGTTCGTGGCACTGCTGGTGCCGATGCTGATGCCACGTGTGCCGCGCAAGGGGTTGAACGCGATCCTGCTGTTCCTGGTGCTGCCGATCGTTTCCTTCTTCCTTCTGGTCGGCGGCATATTCGGCCTGCCGCATGTCGAAACCTCACGCTGGGGCGGGCTGCTGATCACGCTGAGCCTGTCCTTCGTCGGCATCGCCGTGTCGCTGCCGCTGGGCACCGTGCTGGCGCTCGGCCGGCGCTCGAAGATGCCGATCGTCAAGATGCTGTGCGTCATCTTCATCGAAGCCGTGCGCGGCATACCGCTGATCACGGTGCTGTTCTTCGTCAGCGTCATGCTGCCGCTGTTCCTGCCGGCCGGCGTCACCTTCGACAAATATCTGAGGGCGCTGATCGGTGTGTCGCTGTTTGCCGCCGCCTACATGGCCGAAGTCGTGCGCGGCGGCCTGCAGGCGATCCCCAAGGGCCAGTATGAAGGCGCCGATTCGCTCGGCCTCGGCTACTGGCAGAAGATGGGTTTGATCGTGTTGCCGCAAGCGCTGAAGCTGGTCATTCCCGGCATCGTCAACACCTTCATCGGCATGTTCAAGGACACCAGCCTGGTCCTCATCATCTCGATGTTCGACCTGCTCGGCATCGTCAAGCAGAACTTCTCCGATGCCAACTGGGCAACGGCGCAGACCGCGAAATCCGGTCTTGTGTTCGCGGCCTTCGTCTTCTGGCTGTTCTGCTTCGGCATGTCGCGCTATTCAATGTACACGGAACGCCGACTCGACACCGGCTACAAACGCTAAACAAAAGAACAAGGGGACCCAGCCATGGCCACCGAAAACGCCGTCAGCGCGGAAGAGATCAAGGTCAACGCCGCCAAGATGCAGATTTCCACCACCGATGTCGCCATCGACATCGTCGCCATGCACAAATGGTACGGCGAGTTCCATGTGCTGAAGGACATCAACCTGAAAGTGATGCGCGGCGAGCGCATCGTCATCTGCGGCCCGTCCGGCTCGGGCAAATCGACCATGATCCGCTG
The DNA here is from genome assembly GCF_003998025.1 of Mesorhizobium sp. M8A.F.Ca.ET.021.01.1.1. Classification (NCBI taxonomy): domain Bacteria; kingdom Pseudomonadati; phylum Pseudomonadota; class Alphaproteobacteria; order Hyphomicrobiales; family Phyllobacteriaceae; genus Mesorhizobium; species Mesorhizobium sp. M8A.F.Ca.ET.021.01.1.1. The sequence goes on along the minus strand of NZ_RZSJ01000087.1, from coordinate 12,675 downwards.
CATCAACCGGCTGGAGGAGCACCAGAAGGGCAAGATCATCGTCGACGGCAAGGAACTCACCAACGATCTCAAGAAGATCGACGAGGTGCGCCGCGAGGTCGGCATGGTGTTCCAGCACTTCAACCTGTTCCCGCATCTGACCATCCTGGAGAACTGCACACTGGCGCCGATCTGGGTGCGCAAGACGCCGAAGAAGCAGGCCGAGGAAATCGCCATGCATTTCCTCAAGCGTGTCAAGATTCCCGAGCAGGCCAACAAATATCCGGGCCAGCTTTCCGGCGGCCAGCAGCAGCGCGTGGCGATCGCACGCTCGCTGTGCATGAACCCGCGCATCATGCTGTTCGACGAGCCGACCTCGGCGCTCGACCCTGAAATGATCAAGGAAGTGCTGGAGACCATGGTGGGGCTGGCCGAGGAAGGCATGACCATGCTGTGCGTCACCCACGAGATGGGTTTTGCGCGGAAAGTCGCCAACCGGGTGATCTTCATGGATCAGGGCCAGATCGTCGAGCAGAACACGCCGGCCGAGTTCTTCGACCATCCGCGCCACGAACGCACGAAACTGTTCCTGTCGCAGATTCTGCACTGAGCGCTTCACTGGAATCAGGGGAAGCCCGGCCGTGCCATGGCCGGGCTTTTTGCGTCTGGCCGATCGGATAATGATCTTCTCCATTGAGCCGCGACGAATCGCGAAGCCGCACCGATGAAAAAACTCCTGCGTTTGCTGGTCATGCTGGTTGCCGCAGTGGTGCTCGCTTTGTCGCTCGGCACGTTGGTGCCGCGGCCGCTCTGGCCCACGGCTGCCGCAGGCGAGGGCACGCGGCGCATATTGGTGCTGAAGAACCCAATCCACACCGACATCGCCATTCCGGTGGATGACGGGGTGCGCCGGCGCTTCCGTTTTCTTGCCGATGCCGGCCTGCCTTCGGACGCCCCCGAAGTGCGCTACCTCGTCTTCGGCTGGGGCGGGCGCGCCTTCTACCTGGAAACGCCGACATGGTCGCAAGTGAAGGCGCTGCCGATATTCAAGGCGCTGACACTCGATGCTTCGGTGATGCATGTCGACGTCGCCGGCGATATCTCCGAGCCGCGCCCCGATGTCGCCGGCTTCGACGTGGGCGAGGACCGTTTTGCCGCGTTGCTCGACTTTGTCGAAGCGAGTTTTCAGCAGGGACCGAGCGGCCCGATCGTCATCGACAATGCCGCCTATTCCAATTTCGACCGTTTTTATGAGGCCAATGGCCGTTTCAACGCGCTGATCGGCTGCAGCACCTGGACGGCGGCGGCGTTGCGCGCTGCCGGCCTGCGCACGGGCTGGTGGAACCCGCTGCCGGCATCGCTTGGATTGTCGATGCGGCTGTATAATTAGCTTTGCCGCAGCTCCTTTCAGCGACGGATGACCTGCTGCTGTTCCCAGCCGTAAAGCCAGTCCAAATCCGCCGCGAGCTTCTCTCCTGGCCGCGTCGCCAGGACCAGATTGCGCGCTAATGCCACCGGTCCCCGGGCGTGCCAGGCGAGGCGGTTGAGCGCACCGCGTTTCAGTACCTTTTCGATGCGCGGTCGTCTCAGCTTCTCCCAGATGGTGAGGCTTTGCGTCAGGTCGCCGGGGAAGTCGGCGACCAGGCTGGCGAGCATCGCGGCGTCCTCGATCGCCATCGCGGCACCTTGTGCCGCGAACGGCGTCATTGCGTGCGCGGCGTCGCCGATCAGCGCGATGCCGGCTGGCATTGTCCAAGGCTGTCTCTGTTCGACGGTATGCAGCGGCCAGGTCAGCCACGGGCCGGCTATTTCCACCAGCTTCACGAGTCCTGGCGCGGTGCCGCGCATGGCGGCGGCGAGTATGCCGGGATCGGCATGGCCGGACCAGCCCTCGGTAATGCGCTCGCCTTTGGTGAAGGCGACGAGGTTGAATGCGTCGCCCTTACTGACGGGATAGACGACCATGTGGAAACCCGTATGCAGGAAAGTCGTGACGCAATCGGCTGCACCGATCGCGGCGAAGGCCCGCCCGGCGCTGCTGTCTGCCGCGACGGTGGTACGCCAGGCCAACTCTCCCGAAAAACGGCTTCTTGGCGATGCCATCCTTTGTGCATCGACAAGCTCGCGCACCGACGACCAGACGCCATCGGCGCCGACCAGCAAGGAGCCTTGTTCCTCCGCCGTATTGCCACCGATCTCGACGGTCGCCGTGACACCATGGCTGCCAGTCGCAATTCTTTGGACGCGCGCCCCGACGGTGAGATGGATATCAGGTATCTCGGCAACCCGTGCCATCAACGCGCTCTGCACATCGGCCCGGTGGGCGACGAGATAGGGCGCGCCCCAGCGGCTCTCGCCGGCTTCCCCTAGCGGCACGCGCGCCAGTTGGCGCAACGTCCTTGCGTCCTTCAATACCACGGCCTCCGGCCTTACCACCGCCGACAGCAGTCGGTCGAGCACGCCGAGTTGACGAAGGATGCGTGTCGCATTGGGAGAGAGCTGGATGCCCGCGCCGACCGCTTCAAGGCGCTGCGCCTGCTCGAACACCTGCACGGGATAACCGCGTTCGGCGAAGGCAACCGCCGCGGTCAGTCCGGCAATGCCAGCTCCGGCGATGACGACGTGCCGGGAGCGCGTGTCGTCCATCCGGTTTGCCGCGAAAGGCTTCAGGCGGCCTGGTCGATGTAGAGGCAGCCCGCCGGCAGGGTTTCCGTCGCCTTCAGCTTTGGCGAATAGCGGTAGAGGGTCGAGCAGTAGGGGCAGACTTTCTCATTGTCGTCGCCCATGTCGAGAAACACATGCGGATGATCGAAGGGCGGGTTGGCGCCCGTGCACATGAATTCCTTGACCCCGATGTCGATTGCCGGATGGCCCGCATCGTTCTGGAAATGGGGAATGGAACCGCCTGCCATCGTCGTCTCCTTAACGCAGTCTCTCTGCATCTGGATCATATCAAGCCTCTTTGCAAGTTCGATGAAATCAAACTGTCGCAAAGCCTGTCAGAGAACTGTCGCAAAAGCCTGCCACAGGATAAGTTAAGCCGGTTAACCGGCCAGGGCGGGCGAAGAGCGGGAATCATGAACGAATTGAAGCCGGTACAGAGCGAATTCAACAACGTCACGGCAGCGAGCCCGGAAGGCAATCCGGACCGTTTCGTCAACCGCGAGTTCTCCTGGCTGCAGTTCAATCGCCGCGTTCTCGAAGAATCGCTGAACACCCATCACCCGCTGCTGGAGCGCGTCCGCTTCCTGTCGATCTCGGCCGCCAATCTCGACGAGTTCTTCATGGTGCGCGTCGCCGGCCTTGCCGGCCAGGTGCGCGAGGGCATCGTGCTGAAGAGCCCGGACGGACGCACCCCCGAACAGCAGCTCGAACAATTGCTGCGTGAAGTCGAGCGGCTGCAGGAAGACCAGCAGAAGAGCCTTTCGGCACTCACGGTTCTGCTCAACAAGGAAGGCATCGAGAGCATCACCCGCGATGCGCTGACCAAGGACGAAAAGGTCTGGCTGGAAGAGCATTTCCAGGACCAGGTGTTTCCGGTGCTCACCCCGCTGTCGATCGACCCGGCGCATCCGTTCCCGTTCATTCCCAATCTCGGCTTCTCCATGGCGCTGCAGCTTCGCCACCGCAAGAATGGCGAGGAGATGAGCGCATTGCTGCGCCTGCCGGTGGCGCTGAAGCGCTTTATCCGCCTTCCGGACCGCAAGAACCATGTCCGCTTCATTCCGCTGGAGGAGGCGGTCGGCCTTTACATCGGCAAGCTGTTCCCCGGCTACGAGGTCAAGGGCTCCGGCACGTTCCGCATCATCCGCGACAGCGATATCGAGGTCGAAGAGGAGTCGGAAGACCTTGTGCGGCTGTTCGAAACGGCGCTGAAGCGTCGCCGCCGCGGGTCGGTTATCCGCATCGAGTTCGACATGCTGATGCCGGGGGAATTGCGCGATTTCGTCGCCGGCGAGCTTGGCGTCTCGTCGAGCCGCATCAGCGTGCTCACCGGGCCGCTGGCGCTCAGCCAGATCTCCGAGATCGTCTCCGTTCCCCGCGACGACCTGAAGTTCACGCCCTACAATCCACGCTTTCCCGAACGTATCCGCGAGCATGGCGGCGACTGTTTTGCCGCCATCCGCGAGAAGGACATCGTCGTTCATCACCCCTACGAGTCGTTCGACGTGGTGGTGCAGTTCCTGCGCCAGGCAATGGCCGACCCCGAAGTTGTGGCGATCAAGCAGACGCTCTATCGCACCTCCAACGACAGCCCGATCGTGCGTGCGCTGGTCGACGCGGCCGAGGCTGGCAAGTCGGTGACGGCGCTGGTCGAGCTCAAGGCGCGTTTCGACGAGGAAGCCAACATCCGCTGGGCGCGCGATCTCGAACGTGCCGGCGTGCAGGTCGTGTTCGGTTTCCTCGAACTCAAGACCCATGCCAAGATGTCGCTGGTGGTACGGCGCGAGGACGGCAAGCTGCGCAACTACGTCCATCTCGGCACCGGCAATTACCATCCGGTGACGGCACGCATCTACACCGACCTGTCCTTCTTCACCACCGATCCGACGATTGCCCGCGACGTCGCCCAATTGTTCAATTTCATCACCGGCTATGCCGAGCCGACCGCCGAAATGCGACTGGCGATCTCGCCCTTCACGCTGAGGAACCGCATCCTCCAGCACATTTCAGCCGAGATCACCCATGCGTTGGAGGGACGGCCGGCGCGCATCTGGATGAAGATGAACGCGCTCGTCGACCCTATCATCATCGATGCGCTCTACGATGCCAGCCGTGCCGGTGTGGAAATCGACCTCGTCGTGCGCGGCATATGCTGTCTGCGGCCGCAAGTGCCGGGCCTGTCGGAGAACATCAGGGTCAAGTCGATCGTCGGCCGGTTCCTCGAGCACAGCCGTATCTATTGCTTCGGCAACGGCCATGGCCTTCCCTCGGACGAGGCGATTGTCTACATCTCCTCGGCCGACCTGATGCCGCGCAATCTCGACCGCCGCGTCGAGACCATGGTGCCGATCACCAATCCAACTGTGCATGAACAGATTCTGGGCCAGATCATGCTGGGCAACATCATGGACAATCAGCAAAGTTTCGACGTATTGGCTGATGGAACCTCCCGGCGCGTGGTGCTGGAGGAGGGCGAGGAACCGTTCAACGCGCAGGAATATTTCATGACCAATCCGAGCCTGTCGGGACGGGGTGACGCGCTGAAATCGCATGCGCCCAAGCGAATCGCGCAGTTCAAGCGCCGCAAGAAGAACGCCACCACCTGATGCTGTCCAATTCCCAGGGCCGGCTGCAGGACCGCCGACCGCTGTCCATCATCGACATCGGATCCAATTCGATCCGTCTTGTCGTCTATGAGGGGCTGGCGCGTTCGCCGACCGTGCTGTTCAACGAAAAGATGCTGGCCGGCCTCGGCCGCGGCATCGTCTCGACAGGGAAGCTCGACCCCGAAGGGGTGGCGCGTTCGATGGAGGAGTTTCGCCGTTTCCGCGCGCTCTCCGACCAGGCCGGTGCCGAACACATGTACGTGCTGGCAACCGCCGCCGCCCGTGAGGCGATCAACGGTCCCGATTTCATCCATCGCGCCGAGGAGGTGCTCAAGACCGAGATCCGCGTGCTCTCCGGCCGCCAGGAAGCGCATTATTCCGCGCTCGGCGTCATCTCAGGTTTTCATCCGGCCAACGGTATTGCCGGCGACCTTGGCGGCGGCAGCCTGGAACTGATCGACATCGATGGCGAGGCGATCGGCGACGGCATCACGCTGCCGCTCGGCGGCCTGCGCCTGCAGGATATGGCGAAGAACTCGCTCGTCCAGGCGCAGAAGATCGCGCGCCAGGAATTGGCCCGGGCCAAGCTCTTGAAGGGCGCGCAGGGCAGGACTTTCTACGCCGTCGGCGGCACCTGGCGAAACCTCGCCAGGCTGCACATGGAGATGAACAACTACCCGCTCGGCGTCATGCACCACTACGAGATATCGGCCGACAGTGCCCAAACCTTCCTCAAGCAGGTGGCCAGGGGCGAGGTCGAAAAGGTGAGGGGTATCGAGGGCGTCTCCAAGAACCGCCGCTCGCTGCTGCCATACGGCGCGCTCGTGCTGCAGGAAATCATGACGGCGATGCAACCGTCCAGGATCGTCGTTTCGGCGCAAGGCGTGCGCGAAGGCTTTCTCTATTCACTGCTCGAGGCGGCCGAGCAGAAGGCCGATCCGCTGATCTCGGCCGCCGAGGAGCTTGCGCTTTTGCGCTCGCGTTCGGTCCACCACGCGCATGATCTGGTCGAATGGACCGGCAAGGCCTTCAAGGCTTTCGGCATCGACGAGACGGAAGACGAAGCGCGCTATCGCCATGCCGCCTGCCTGCTTGCCGATATCGGCTGGCGCGCTCATCCGGAATATCGCGGCAAGCAGTCGCTCAACATCATCGCGCATGCGTCCTTCATCGGCGTCGATCATCCCGGCCGCGCCTACCTGGCGCTGACCAACGCCTACCGTCATGACGGCGTCTTCAATGAATTGGTGGCGCCCGAAATCAAGGCGCTGGCGCCGCCGCGCCTGTTGGAGCGCGCGCGCGTGCTGGCGGCGATGATGCGCGTCGTCTACCTGCTGACGGCCGCGATGCCCGGCATCATGCCCAGGCTGAAATGGGAAAGCCGCGCCAACGGCGTGCTGGCGCTGGTGCTGCCGGCTTCGCTTTCCGATCTCTACGGCGAGCGGCCGGCCGGCCGGCTGGCGCAACTGGCGCGCGTCACCAATCGCCGTTTGGTGCTGGCGGTCGAGGGTGGCCAGAGCGTGTCGGTCAAATAGTCAAGTCGCGTCGGCGCCTATGCCGAAGCCTCGCCCGTCGGCCGACCATGCGCCGGCGCCAGCCACGGCAAGCGCCAGGAAACCGCCCGATATCGCGATATCCTTCATCAGCATCTGCTGGTGCAGGAAAGCGAGCGCCGCATCACCGGCGCCTTGGCCATAGTGGCCGATATAGCCGGCCGCAATGCAGAAGGCGGCCAGCAGCAGCGCGACGATCCGCGTCTGGAACCCAACGAGGATCAGCAGTCCCGCGATCAGCTCGAAAAGCCCGGTGCCCCAGGCGGCGAGCGCCGGCAGCGGCAGGCCAAGACCGGAGAAATAGCTGGTGGTCCCGGCAATATTGGCGAGCGCCTGGAAGCCGGACGGCACGAACAGCACGGCAAACAGCAGCCGCGAAACCATAAGCAATGCATTGCGACCCATGGCACCCTCCCTTGCCGGCACGGTCACCGGCGACCATTGCAGTCTACGCCTGTGATCACACAACGAAAAAGCGGCGCGGAAAATTCCGCGCCGCTTGTTTCGGGTCCTTGGGAGGGGAAGGCGTCAGCCGCGCTTGGCGTCGATCGAATAGGCGCCGGCACCCGAGGAGGCCAGCAGCAGGAAGCCGCCGGTGATGGCGAGGTTCTTGAGGAACTGGATCATCTGCATCTGGTCGGCCCAGCCGGTGTGGGCGACCAGCCCGGTTGCGATCGTGAAGATGGCGAGCACCCAGGCGGCGATTCTGGTCTGGAAACCGACGAGGACGGCAAGGCCGCCAAGCAGCTCGATCAGGCCGACGATGACGGCCGTCGCCGTCGGTGCCGGCAGGCCGAGGCCGCCGAAATAGGCGGCGGTGCCGGAAATGGCTGTGAGCTTGCCGAATCCGGAAAGCAGGAAAATGACTGCGAGCAGGATACGGCCGAGAAGGATGGTGACAGAACTGTTGGACGCGGTGCCGGCGCCGGCGGCGGAAGTGTTGATGGACATGGTGGCTCTCCGAATGGGTTGAATGACCACTCACATAGACGATGCCGACTGTTCACCAAAGTCGGCTATGCGGCGACACATTGTTCACAGGAAGGATGTTTTCGGGATTGGCGGCCGCGCGCGAAAATCGTGTCGCGGGATTGGGTTGGAGAAGTAAATTGTGCTGCCGCAAAACGGGATCCTCGGTTCCGAAGTTTGCGAGCACTTGCTTCGGAGATTAGCCGAGACGCTCGTGACGTCGTCATCCACGGGCGAAGCAAGGAGCGAAGCGACGCGCGCAGACCCGAGGATCCATGCCGCGACCTCAAAACAGTCGCAAGCGGTGGAGGATCTACACCGTTGTGCCCTTCGACTGAAGTAGCGGCATGGATTCCAGGGTCTTCGCGACGGAGCTTCGCTCCTGCATCGCCCTGGAATGACGACCTCTTGGGCCTGCCCGCAGGGACCTACCCCGGATGGGTCATGTCCTCCGGCCGCACCAGACGGTCATAGTCGGCCTCGCTGACCAGTCCGGTTGCCAGCGCTTCCTCGCGCAGCGTCGTGCCTTTCTTGTGCGCGGTCTTGGCGATCTTGGCCGCGTTGTCGTAGCCGATGGTGGGCGCAAGCGCAGTCACCAGCATCAGCGAACGGTCGAGGGCCGCCTTGATGTTGTCCTCTCGCGCCTCGATGCCGACGACGCAATTGTCGGTGAAGGAGACCGAAGCGTCGGCCAGCAGTTGCACCGACTGCAGGAAATTATAGGCCATCAGCGGATTGTAGACATTGAGCTCGAAATGGCCCTGGCTGCCGGCGAAGGTCAGCGCCGCATTGTTACCGAACACCTGCACGCAGACCTGCGTCAGCGCTTCGCACTGGGTCGGGTTGACCTTGCCCGGCATGATCGAGGAGCCAGGTTCGTTTTCCGGCAGCGACAATTCACCGAGGCCCGAGCGCGGGCCGGAGCCAAGGAAACGGATGTCGTTGGCGATCTTGAACAGTGCCGCGGCCGCCGCATTGATGGCGCCGTGCGAGAAAACCATGGAATCGTGGGCGGCGAGCGCTTCGAACTTGTTCGGCGCGGTGACGAAGGCGATCCCTGATATGGCGGCGATACGATCGGCCACCCGCTCGGCGAAACCGACCGGCGCGTTGAGGCCTGTACCCACGGCGGTGCCGCCTTGCGCCAGTTCCTGCAGGCCGGGCAGCGTCAATTCGATGCGCTTGATCGACGAGGCGACCTGCGCCGCGTAGCCGGAGAATTCCTGGCCGAGGGTAAGGGGGGTGGCATCCTGCGTGTGGGTGCGGCCGATCTTGATGATGTGATTGAAGTCCCGGCTCTTGGCGGCGAGCGCCTTGTACAGGTGCTTCAGCGCCGGCAAGAGGTCGTGCACGATGCGCTCGGCGCAGGCAATGTGCATGGCCGTCGGGTAGGTGTCGTTCGACGACTGGCTCATATTGACGTGGTCGTTCGGGTGCACCGGCTTTTTCGAGCCCATGACGCCGCCCAGCATTTCGATCGCGCGGTTCGAGATCACCTCGTTGGCGTTCATGTTGGACTGCGTGCCCGAGCCGGTCTGCCAGACCACCAGCGGGAAATGATCGTTGAGCTTGCCGTCGATGACCTCTTGCGCGGCCTCGATGATCGCCTTGCCGATGGCCGGATCGAGCCGCTTGAGTTCCATATTGGCTTCCGCCGCCGCCCGCTTGACGATACCCAGCGCGCGCACGATCGAAGCCGGCTGCTTTTCCCAACCGATCTTGAAGTTTCCCAGGGAACGCTGGGCCTGCGCGCCCCAATACCGGTCGGCGGCAACCTCGATGGGGCCGAACGTATCGGTTTCAGTTCTGGTCTTTTCAGCGCTCACGGGAAATCTCCGCTCTGTCGATTTGCGCAAGGGCGTATCGCGTTGCACAAATGGCTTCAAGCGGAGAATGACGCGGGTGCGGATGCAAATCGGTTGAAGGAAAGGTCAATCTCCCCCCTCGTGGGGGAGATGCCCGGCAGGGCAGAGGGGGGCGCGAAGGATCGCGGCGTCTGGAAGATGAGATAACGGACACGGCGGCCCGGGATTGCGCATCGACAATCCGTTCCGTGACCTTCGAACAGGAGCGGAAGGCTGGCGGGACAGCGCCCCCCTCTGGCCTGCCGGCCATCTCCCCCACAAGGGGGAGATTAGCTGTCCTCACCCTGCCGTATAGCCGCCGTCGATGGCAAAGATCGCGCCGCTGGTCCAGGCGGCCTCGTCGCTGGCAAGATAGACCGCCATCCCGGCGAGGTCGTCAGGGCGGCCGATGCGGCCCAGCGGATAGCTGCGCTCGACATAGGCTTTCAGCTCCGCCTTTGCCTCGACCGGCAGGTTGTCGACGGTCTTGCGCCGCATGGCCGTGTCGACCGTGCCGGGCGCGATGGCGTTGACGCGGATGCCTTGCGGGCCAAGTTCGAAGGCGAGCGATTTGGTCAGCGAATTCAGCGCGCCCTTGGACAGGGAGTAGAGGCTGGACGGACGCTTCGGGATCATCTTGTCGGCGAAGTAGGACGAGATGTTGATGACGGATGCGCCGGTGCCGAAATGCTGCAGCAGCCCCTGTGTGAGGAAGAAGACCGCCGACACATTGAGCGCGAAGGAGTGCTGGAACTGCGCCTCGCTGACGGTCTCGAATGGCACGAGATAGGCAACACCGGCATTGTTGACGAGTACGTCGAGCGGCCGGCCGGAAGCTTTCGCGTGCTCGACCGCCGCTGCTATGCCGGGGCTGGTGGCGAGATCGGCCGACAATGTCTCAACGGTGCCGACCGGGCCGGAAGCCGTCAGCTTCTGGCGAGCGGCTTCGAGCTTGCCCGCGTCGCGGCCGACGATCAGCACATCGGCGCCCTCGCGCAGGAATGCCTCGGCGATCGCCAGGCCGATGCCGTCCGATCCACCGGTGATCAACGCCCGCTTGCCGTGAAGCCTCATCGCTCACCTCACCATGTGTTTGGCATCAAACAGAGGGATCGCACCGCATGTGCGCGACGGGGTCAAGCCATCAGGCTATCCCAGGGTTTGAACTTCGGCAGCCGACTGCTCACGCGCGGGCGGTCGAGCGATCCCCAGTGGCCAGCCGCGCGGCGACATAGTTCTTAACCTGCCGGATCGCCTGTTCGCGCGAGACGCTGCCTGGCTGCAGGCCGAGGCGAAGCCAAAGTCCGTCGATCAAGGCCGTGACGCCAAGCGCGATGTCGTCGGCCTCGCTGGGTGAGGCGAGGCCGCGCAGGCCGGACAACAAGTTCGAGCGCATGCGCCCGTGGATCACCTTCTGGATGCGCGCCAGCTTTTCATCGCGCGGCACCTCGGCGCAGAGCGAAAGCCAGGCATGGCAAAGAGGCGGCAGGAAGAGATGCTCCTCGAAATTGCCCTCGATCACCGCATCCAGGCGTTCCATCGACGTCCGTGCCTGGCGAAGCCTTGCGACCACCGCGTCGCCCAGGACCGCGTTGGCCTCGCGCATGGCGTGCTCGAACAGTTCCTGCTTGTTGCGGAAGTAGTGCAGCACGATGCCTTTGGAGGCACCGGCCTGGGCGGCGACCTTTTCCAGCGTGGCCCCAGCAATGCCTTCGCGCTCCAGAACCGCGAAGGCCGCCTGCCGCAATTCCTTGCGGCGTATGTCGCCGAGGCGCTTCAGTTTCACGGGATCGTTCCATGCATCACGAATCCACGTTGACATTTTCGTCCCGCGAGATCAATCATTGACCAGTGGGGCAATAAAAAGACCGATTGGTCAATTTGAGCAATGAGGAGAACGGAATGTTGCGCATCCTTGCAAACGGAGCCTGGCTTGCCGCGCTGGCCCTGGCCTCGCAGGCGGCCCAGGCGGCGGACGCCGAGCAATGCCGCGTGGTCCGCATGGCCGAGCCCGGCTGGAACGATCTCGCTTTCACCACGGGTGTGGGCAATGTGCTTCTGCAAGCGCTGGGCTATCAGCCACAGAGCGAGGTGCTCGGCATCAACGTCATCTACGAAGGCATGAAGAACCGCGATCTCGACCTGTTCCTGGGCTACTGGGACCCGGCGATGGTCACCTACTACGAGCCTTACAAGAAGGACGGCTCGATCGAGAATGTGCGCGTCAATCTCGTCGGCGCCAAATACACGTTTGCCGTACCGACCTATGTCTGGGAGGCGGGGGTCAAGGACGTCTCGGACCTGCACAAGTTCGCCGACAAGTTCGGCAAGAAGATGTACGGCATCGAGCCCGGCTCCAACCAGCTGATGATGGATGCCATCGCCGATCCGGCTTTTGGCCTCGATGGCTGGCACGTGGTCGAGTCCAGCGAAGCCGGCATGCTGTCGGAGGTCGGCTACGAGATCAAGGAGAAGCAGTTCATCGTCTTCCAGGGTTGGGCGCCGCATCCCATGAACACCATGTACGACTTCAAGTATCTGACCGGCGGCGACAAATTCTTCGGCCCGAATTTCGGCGCCGCGACGGTGACGACGCAGGTCCGCACGGGCTACCTGCAGGAATGTCCGAACGTCGCGCGGCTCCTCGGAAATCTCGTCTTCGACATCGACTTCGAGAATGTCGGCATGGGCTACCTCATCAATGACGGCATGAAGCCGGAGGACGGGGCGCTGAAGGCGATCACGCTGAACAAGAACCGCCTCGATGCCTGGCTCGCCGGTGTCACCACTTTCGATGGCAAGCCTGGTCTTGCCGCCGTCAAGGAAAAGCTCGGCCTGTGAGACTGCCGGACGCCTTGCCCGTTGCCGAGGTGGAACAGGACGCCTGGGCCGCCCGCAAGCAATGGGTCCACACGGGCGATCTCGACATCGCCTACGTCGAGATCGCCGGCGCCGGGCCGCCGCTGTTGCTGATTCATGGTTTCACGGACACCAGCCGCAGCTTTTCACTGCTGGCGCCGCATCTGGCCGGCCGCCGGCTGATCATGCCCGACCTGCGTG
>NZ_RZSJ01000879.1:0-1596 GCF_003998025.1 Mesorhizobium sp. M8A.F.Ca.ET.021.01.1.1 | reverse complement strand
CCGTCCGTTCCGGTTGGCAGGGCTGCCCGGAGGGCTCGGAGGGCGGCCGCAGCCGCACCTGCCGCAAGCAGCGCCGCCTCGGCGCCGATTGTGCAACGCGTGGGCGAAGCCGTTCCCGCAGCGCGCGCACCGTCGCTGCCCATGGCTGGCAAGGTTGCCCAGCCGGAGACGGGCGAAGGCTACGAGCTTCCCTCGGAGGAGCTGCTGCAGCAGCCTCCCGAGGGCCAAGGCTTCTACATGTCGCAGGAGCGGCTCGAGCAGAATGCCGATCTCCTGGAAAGCGTGCTGGAGGATTTCGGCGTGCGCGGCGAGATCATCCACGTGCGCCCCGGCCCGGTCGTCACCCTCTACGAATTCGAGCCGGCGCCAGGCGTCAAATCCTCGCGCGTCATTGGTCTCGCCGACGACATCGCCCGCTCCATGTCGGCGGTCTCGGCGCGCGTCGCCGTGGTGCCCGGCCGCAACGTCATCGGCATCGAGCTGCCGAACGAGACCCGCGAAACCGTCTATTTCCGCGAACTGATCGAATCGCAGGGCTTCCGCAAAACCAGCTGCAAGCTGGCGCTTTGCCTTGGCAAGACGATCGGCGGCGAACCTGTCATCGCCGAGCTGGCGAAGATGCCGCACCTGCTCGTCGCCGGCACCACCGGCTCCGGCAAGTCGGTCGCCATCAACACCATGATCCTGTCGCTGCTCTACCGGCTGAAGCCGGAAGAATGCCGGCTGATAATGGTCGACCCGAAGATGCTCGAACTGTCCGTCTATGACGGCATCCCGCACCTTCTGACCCCTGTCGTCACGGACCCCAAGAAGGCCGTTACCGCGCTCAAATGGGCGGTGCGCGAGATGGAGGACCGCTATCGCAAGATGGCGCGGCTCGGCGTGCGCAACATCGACGGCTACAACGAGCGCGCCGCCCAAGCCCGCGACAAGGGTGAGACGGTCGTCATGACCGTGCAGACCGGCTTCGAGAAGGGCACCGGCGAACCGCTGTTCGAACAGCAGGAAATCGACTTCGCGCCGATGCCCTACATCGTCGTCATCGTCGACGAGATGGCCGACCTGATGATGGTCGCCGGCAAGGAGATCGAAGGCGCCATCCAGCGCCTGGCGCAGATGGCGCGGGCCGCCGGCATCCACCTGATCATGGCGACGCAGCGGCCTTCGGTCGACGTCATCACCGGCACGATCAAGGCCAATTTCCCGACCCGCATCTCCTTCCAGGTCACCTCCAAGATCGACAGCCGCACCATCCTGGGCGAGCAGGGCGCCGAACAGCTGCTCGGCCAGGGCGACATGCTGCACATGATGGGCGGCGGGCGCATCGCCCGTGTGCACGGCCCCTTCGTGTCCGACGCCGAGGTCGAGCATGTCGTGGCGCATCTGAAGGCGCAGGGCCGCCCCGAATATCTGGAGACGGTGACGGCCGACGAGGATGAAGAAGAAGAGGAAGGCGACCAGGGAGCGGTCTTCGACAAGGGAGCCGTTGCCGCCGAGGATGGCGATTCCAGCTATGACGAGGCGGTCAAGGTGGTGTTGCGCGACAAGAAATGTTCGACGTCCTACATCCAGCGCCGCCTCGGCATCGGCTACAAC
>NZ_RZSJ01000878.1:0-1598 GCF_003998025.1 Mesorhizobium sp. M8A.F.Ca.ET.021.01.1.1 | reverse complement strand
GAGGTAGCGGCCGTTCATGAAATTGCGGTAGCCGGCGAGGAGGTGTTCGGGAAGATGAGGCATGGGCGGCTAAGGCCTTTCCGGGTTGGAGGCGGCAGCTCTGCTATTTTGTTTACGCATCGTGCTTTCCGAAAGCCGATTCCGGCTTTCGGGCCGATACGTTGCGGTCGAGGAAAGGCTCTAACGGCAAAAGCCCGCTACGAGCAATGCAGAATTGTAGGGGCTGGCCATAAATGCCATGCGCCAAAAGCGTGACGCCCGCCGACATTGTCATGCCCAGATGGCGACCGGTATGCCAAAACCGTCAGCGAGCGGCGGGTCGGGAAACGGTTTTGCTTTGCCGCTGGCGATGCGGCCGGCGATCAGCGCCATCGCCGCCGCATCGAGGAAATCGTCGGCGGCCGCACCACGTGGCGGCGGCTGGTCGAGGAAATCCATTTCATAGCCATGCCGGCAAAGCAGTGCCTTGCGCTCCGCCATGCCGGCCGGGTTGACACTGCCCTTGATCTTCTTCGGCAACAGCATGGCCTGGTCGCCATTCAGGCGGCAGAAGGCGACTTCCGGATGCGATTCGAAGACGCGGCCGCGCAGTTCGGGCTGCGCGATCAGCAACGCGTCTATTTCACGGATCTTGGAGAAGATGCCGAAGGTCTGGATGGAAACGCCGCGCGGTGGATCGGATGTGGTCCTGGCCACCTCGCTTGCGCTGCGATGCGCGGCGTACCAGGCTTCGATCGTGGTGAAGCCGCAGGTGTCGGCATAGAGCGCGGCGCGGGACGGGATCGAGAAGACGCTGGACTGGCGCGCGCCGAGCAGCGGCCGCACCAGCGCTTCCGGTCCGCGCCCGCCCTTTTGCGAAAATTCCGGCAAGCCGATCGGCATGTCGACGGCGACGATCGCGTCATCGGGGATCGCCGCCAGCAGGGCGGCGAAGGTGGGGAAGACATCGACCGAAGGCGCGGGGCTGGCGTCACGAGGTGTCGAACCGGGTTCGTGCAGCACGGCGATCCAGCCGGCCTTGCAGCCATCGGCGCCGACGAGCACGATTTCGGGGGTCACGCCCGGCGGTCCCGCCCCGGATGCGTCAGGTGGCGAAGCTGGACCATGGCCATCGGGTGCGACAGGCTCTGCGCATCGGTTTCGAGCTGCAATTCGTCGCCGCCGCGCTTGGCCGTGCGCGCCAGGATCTCGTAGACCGCCGCCGTGGTCGACTGCAGCGCCTTGATCGCCGGCTGGCCGGACAGGATGCGCGCCAGGTAGACGGCGGCCGTCAGGTCGCCCAGCCCATTCGGCGGCTTGTCGATCAGGCGGTGTTCGGCGAGCAGCGCCTGGGTGCCGTCGAGCAGCAAATTGCCGGTGCCGCCTGAAATCATCGACGGTGCCGAGGTGACCAGCATGGTCGGCGGTCCGGCATGGAGCGCCGCCGAGATCACCGATTTCAGGTCGGGTAGCGGCGCGCCGGCCATCCATTCCAGCTCATAGCGGTTGGGGGTGGCGATGTCGGCGATCGGCATCAGGCGGTCGCGCATGGCGGCGGCGGTGGGCTCGGGCACATAGAGGCCGCCGGAATCACCCATCACCGGATCGCAGATATAGAC
>NZ_RZSJ01000877.1:0-1617 GCF_003998025.1 Mesorhizobium sp. M8A.F.Ca.ET.021.01.1.1 | reverse complement strand
CATCCGGTACGCCCCGCTCATGACAGTTACCGTTCGTTTCGCCCCGTCACCGACCGGCCGCATCCATATCGGCAATGCGCGCACCGCTCTGTTCAACTGGTTGTTTGCCCTCAACAACAAGGGCCGTTTCATCCAGCGCTTCGACGACACCGACGTCGCCCGCTCGAAGCAGGAATTCGCCGACGCCATCCTTTACGACCTGCACTGGCTGGGCATTTTCCCGGATGCCACCGAGTATCAGTCGCGACGCTTCGAAATCTATGACGCTGCGGTCGAGCGGCTGAAGGCTGCGGGTGTCCTTTACGCCTGCTACGAAACGCCGGAAGAACTCGACCTCAGGCGCAAGGTGCGCCGCACGCGAGGCTTGCCGCCAGTCTATGGCCGCGAGGCACTGGCGTTGACGACGGAGCAGGTGGCCGAATATCAGGCCGACGGGCGCCGGCCTCACTGGCGTTTCCTGCTGCCCAATTTCTCCAGCGATCCGCTGCAGCCGGAGCGCACCGAGATCCACTGGGACGATCTGGTGCGTGGCGAGGAGACGGTGGATCTGGCTTCGCTGTCCGATCCGGTGCTGGTGCGCGAGGACGGCACCTATCTCTACACGCTGCCCTCCGTCGTCGACGATATCGAGATGGGCATCAGCCACGTCATCCGCGGCGACGATCATGTCACGAACACCGGCGTGCAGATCGCCCTGTTCAAGGCGCTGGGCGCCGAGCCGCCCGTTTTCGGCCACCACAATCTCCTGACCACCGTCTCGGGCGAGGGACTCTCGAAGCGCACCGGCGCGCTTTCCATCGAGAGCCTGCGCGAGGATGGCATCGAGCCGATGGCCGTCGCTTCGCTGGCCGTGCTGGTCGGCACATCGGAGAATGTCGCGGCCGCGCATGACCTGACCGAACTCGCCGGCCATTTCGACCCGGCCGCGACCTCGAAATCGTCGTCCAAGTTCGATCCGGCCGAGCTGTTCGTGCTCAACCGGGTGCTGTTGCACCGTATGCCGTTCGCCGAGGCGCGGGACCGGTTGATGGTGCTGGGTATTTCCGGCGAACACGCCGAGCCGTTCTGGCTGGCGGTGCGCGGCAATCTCGACCGGCTGGCTGATGCGATTGCCTGGTGGCGTGTCCTGCGCGAAGGGCCGCAGGAGATGCCCGAATTTTCCGATGACGACCGCGATTTTCTGCACCAGGCACTCGATCTCCTGCCTGAGGAGCCGTGGAACGGGACGGTCTGGAAGGATTGGACCGGCAAGATCAGGGAAGCGACCGGCCGCAAGGGCAAGGCGCTGTTCATGCCGCTCAGGCTTGCCCTTACTGGACGGTCTTCGGGGCCGGAGCTTGCAGATCTATTGCCGCTGATGGGTCGGGAAGGAACGTTGGCCCGACGACCCTGACCTTGCGCTGTTCCGGGGGCAGGGCCGAAACGGGCGATGTCACCGGCCTGGCCGAAAGACGTTTGATGGCTTCACAGTCGAGCCCGCCTTGCATGTTGGCCAGGGTCTCGGGGTCGGCACCCGGATCGGGCTTCGAGGCCGGTACCGGAACAGACGGCGCCGCGTCCGGTTCGGGCTGTGATTGTTGCTGGCTTGGCGAGTTGCCGCCAATGATCTGGAAATTC
>NZ_RZSJ01000876.1:0-1618 GCF_003998025.1 Mesorhizobium sp. M8A.F.Ca.ET.021.01.1.1 | reverse complement strand
CCTCGGCCATCTGGTGCAGCGCTTCCTTCAACTTCTTGGCCTTCATCGCGTCGCCGAGGCGCACGCGGCGCAGGATTTCCGGGGCGAAATTCGGCACGCCGCGAAACAGGATTTCCTCGCCCTCGGTCAACGTGTCGCCGATGCGCAGCGTGCCGTGGTTGGGGATGCCGACGACATCACCGGCGAAAGCCTCGTCGGCGGTGACGCGGGTGCGGGCGAAGAAGAATTGCGGCGCCGAGAGTGACATCGGCTTCCCCGTGCGCACCAGCTTGGCCTTCATGCCGCGCTCGAGCTTGCCCGAGCAGACGCGCACGAAGGCGATGCGGTCGCGATGGTTGGGATCCATGTTGGCCTGGATCTTGAAGACGAAGGAGGTCATCTTCTCCTCCGTCGCCTCGATAGTGCGGGTGTCGGCCTCCTGCGCGCGCGGTGGCGGCCCGAAGGCGCCAAGCGCCTCGATCAGGTCGCGCACGCCGTAATTGCGCAGCGCCGAGCCGAAATAGACTGGTGTCAGATGGCCTTCGCGAAAAGCGTCGATGTCGAGCGGACGGCAGGCTTCGCGCGCCAGTTCGAGTTCCTCGATGAAGGCCTCGCGCTCATTTTCCGGCAGAAGGCCGGCAACGCGGTTGGAATCGGGACCGTTGACCGGCGTGCGCTCCTTCTCGTCGTCGCCCTTGCGCACGGCATTCAGCGCCAGGTGATAGGTGCCGGAGAAGGTCTTGCCACGGCCGATCGGCCAGGTGATGGGCGCGGTGTCCAGCGCCAGCTTCTGCTCGATCTCGTCCAAAATCTCGAACGGATCGCGGCTTTCGCGGTCCATCTTGTTGACGAAGGTGATGATCGGGATGTCGCGCAGCCGGCAGACCTCGAACAGTTTCAGCGTGCGCGGCTCGATGCCCTTGGCGGCATCGATGACCATGACGGCCGAGTCGACCGCCGACAGCGTGCGATAGGTATCGTCGGCGAAGTCCTCGTGGCCGGGCGTGTCGAGCAGGTTGAAGACGTTGTCCTCATATTCGAAGGTCATCACCGAGGTGACGACCGAAATGCCGCGCTCGCGCTCGATCTTCATCCAGTCGGAACGCGTCTGGATACGGTCCTTCTTGGCCTTGACCTCGCCGGCAAGCTGGATGGCGCCGCCGAACAGCAGCAGCTTTTCGGTCAGCGTCGTCTTGCCGGCGTCGGGGTGGGCGATGATCGCGAAAGTGCGGCGGCGCGCCACTTCCTCTGGTATTGTATCGGGCATTCTGTTGGGATTTCCGTGTGACAGGCCGGGCTTCTAGCAGCGCTACGCCGGGCTGTCGACCGTTCCGGCGGCACGGATGCCGCCGGATGCCGTCTCTCTGCTGAAGCCAGCAATGGCCGGGAGCCGTGTATTTCAACATTGGCAAGCGGCCATAGGAATGCCACTTGGATGAACATCCCTTGGAATCAGGAGACAGAGGAGTGACCATGGCTGCGTCGAAACAAGTGATCGTCATCGGCGCCGGCATTATTGGTGCCTCGGTTGCCTGGCATCTGACCAGAGCTGGCGCGCAGGTGACGGTCATTGCCGACAGCGCGCCGGGCGGCGTGGCGACGCCGAACTCGTTTGCCTGGATCAACGCCAGTTGGGCAA
>NZ_RZSJ01000875.1:0-1628 GCF_003998025.1 Mesorhizobium sp. M8A.F.Ca.ET.021.01.1.1 | reverse complement strand
GCGAAAGGCCTGTCACGGCCAGACGTAGGGGCCAGCCCCATGGCCGACGATACCGCCGACATTATGGTTTTCATGTCGTATAGTCGACTGATGCGGAGCAAGAGATGGAAAACGGGGAAAAGAGGATCGTCATTGCCGGCGCCGGCAGCATTGGCTGTTATGCCGGCGGCTGCCTCGCACTCGCCGGGCGGCAGCTTGTCCTGCTCGCCCGACCGCGCATCGAGGCAGCGCTGCGGCAGGGCGGATTGCGCGTCAGCGACCTCAAGGGCCGCGATCGACTGATCAAGCCGGAAGCACTCGCCGTCACCGTGGATCCCGCTGTCGCCTTGCCGGTGGCCGATGTGATCCTGGTTACAGTCAAGAGCGGCGCGACGCAGGATATGGCGGCCCTAATCAAGGCCCATGCCCGTCCCGATGCCGTGGTGGTGAGCCTGCAGAACGGCGTCGACAATGCCGACAAGCTGCGCGCGGCGCTTGGCCGGCAAACGGTGCTGGCCGGCATGGTGCCGTTCAATGTCGTGCAATCGCCGGACGGCGAACTGCCGCTGCGCGTCCACCGTGCCAGCGACGGCAAGGTAATGGTTGAAGATGGGGACGCCGGCCTTGCCCGCCTTCTCGACGTCGAAGGCCTCGCCGTCGAAGCGCATGGCGACATGAAGGCCGTGCTGTGGGGCAAGCTTCTGATGAACCTGAACAATGCGCTGGTGGCGCTGTCGGGCCTGCCGCTGGCGACCGAACTCGCCGACAGGCGCTGGCGGCTGATCCTCGCCGGCCAGATCGATGAGGCTCTCCGGGCCATGAAGGCCTCGGGCATCGAGCCGGCGCGCATCGCCGGCCTGCGCCCTGCGCTGCTGCCGAAGGTGCTCAGGCTGCCCGACTGGCTGTTCAAGCTCTTGGCGCGGCGCATGCTGGCGATCGACCCCGAGGCGCGTTCGTCGATGTGGGATGATCTGCGGCGCGGCCGGCCGACCGAGATCGACGACCTGCAGGGTGCTGTCTTGCGGCTCGCCGAAAAAGCCGGCACGCAGGCGCCGACGGTCCAGCGGGTCAGCGCCTTGGTGCGCGCGGCGGAAGCCGAGCGGCTTGGCTCGCCGGGCCTGGTGCCGGAGAAGGTTCTGGCGCCGCCGGCCGGCCGTCGATCAACGTGATCTTCTGCCAGATCTTGCGCGACAGGTTGGACGCCAGGTTCTCGATGTCGTTGACGCCGTCGATGACGACGGCGTCGTTGACGGACTGGGCGAACAGCGCCGCGATCTTGCCGGTGATCGACAGCATTTCGGAGCAATAGTCGAGATAGCGCGCGAGATCGGCGGCATTGGTGATGCGGGCCGGCGAATGCGAGGTCGGCTTGAAACTGGTCGACAGCGCCGCCGGATCCTTGGTCAACTGGTGCATGTCGATGACGTGGATCAGCGAACGCAGGCCGTGCAGCTGGCGAAACACCTGCTTGCGCTTGATGCGCTCCTCTGTGCGGATCAGGGCGAGGAAACCGAGCACGGCGAGGATGATCATGTTGATCGTGGCTTCGATGCCTTGCACCGACTGCACCGCGTCGTCGGCCTGGGAGATGTGAATGAGCGGCAAGATGGTGCCGACGAACAGGAAGATCAGCGCGCCCGCGATCACGG
>NZ_RZSJ01000874.1:0-1639 GCF_003998025.1 Mesorhizobium sp. M8A.F.Ca.ET.021.01.1.1 | reverse complement strand
ACAAGTACCAGCCGGCCTCCGACCGCATCCGGCATTTCCGCGAATTCCCGCTGCCGATGTCGGACAAGGAGGTCGAGAAACAGGCCGCGCGCTGCATGGATTGCGGCATTCCGTTCTGCCACGGGCCGACCGGCTGCCCGATCCACAACCAGATCCCCGACTGGAACGACCTCGTCTACAACAGGGACTGGGACAACGCGATCCGCAACCTGCACTCGACCAACAACTTCCCGGAGTTCACCGGCCGCATCTGTCCGGCACCTTGCGAGGAAGCCTGCACGCTGAACCTCGAGGACATTCCTGTCGCCATCAAGACGGTGGAGCAGGCGATCGCGGACAAGGCTTATGAGACCGGCCACATCAGGCCCTATCCGCCGGAAAGGAAGACCGGCAAGCGGGTCGCCATCATCGGGTCCGGCCCGGCCGGCATGGCGGCCGCCCAGCAACTCGGCCGCGCCGGCCACGACGTGCATGTCTATGAGCGAGAGAGCCGGCCAGGCGGGCTGATGCGTTACGGCATTCCCGACTTCAAGATCGAGAAGCACTATATCGACCGGCGCATCGAACAGATGCAGGGCGAGGGGGTGACCTTCCACTGTGGCGTCAATGTCGGCGTCGACAAGCCCGTGGCTGAACTCCTCGCAGAACATGATGCCGTGCTCTATTGCGGCGGTTCGGAAACGCCGCGCGCCGCCGGGATACCCGGCGATGATCTCGGCGGTGTGCATGACGCGATGCCCTATCTGGTGCAGCAGAACCGCCGCGTCGGCGGTGAGCCGATCCAGTCCGTGGCATGGCCGTCGCATCCGATCATCGCCGGTGGCCAGCATGTCGTTGTCGTCGGTGGTGGCGATACCGCCTCCGACTGCGTCGGCACCGCCTTCCGCCAGGGCGCCGTGCGCGTCACCCAGCTCGACATCCGCCCGCAGCCGCCCGAGAAGGAAGACAAGCTCGCCGTCTGGCCCTACTGGGCAACCAAGATGCGCACCTCGTCCTCGCAGGCCGAGGGCGCGGAGCGCGAATTCCAGGTGGCGACGCTCGAATTCATCGGCGAGGAAGGCCAGCTTACGGGCGTCAAATGCTGCGAGGTCGACGAGAAGCGCAAGCCGATCGCCGGCACCGAATTCGTCATCCGCGCCGATCTCGCCTTCATCGCCATCGGCTTTGCCGGACCGGCGACGGCAGGCGTTGCGGCGGAACTGGAGGGTGAGATGAAGATCACCACCGACAGCCGCCGTTCCAGGAATGTCGAGGCCAATGACCGCGACTACAGGACCAGCGTCGACCGGCTCTACGCGGCGGGCGACGTGCGCCGTGGCCAGTCGCTGGTCGTCTGGGCGATCCGCGAAGGCCGCCAGGCGGCACGCTCGATCGACGAGGCGCTGATGGGGACGACCGTCCTGCCGCGTTAAGGGGTAATCGCCGTCGTGGTATCGGCGGCCGCGGCCGCGGCTGCCGGACTTGCCTTCGGCGGCCAGGAAAAGTCGTCGGCGCGTCCGGGCGAAGCTTCCGGCGCCTTGCCCTCGATCACCAACCTTTCCCCGGGAAGAGCTGGATCGGCCTTCGGCAGTGGGGCGGCGCCGAGCAATTCGGTGCCGCCCCACTGCCGAAGGCCGATCCAGCTCTTCCCGGGGAAAGG
>NZ_RZSJ01000873.1:0-1646 GCF_003998025.1 Mesorhizobium sp. M8A.F.Ca.ET.021.01.1.1 | reverse complement strand
CCCAAGAATATGCCTGCCGAGATCGGCGCCCTGCCCTACGGTTCCATCGGCGACTTCCTGGTGGGCGCCTGCAAGCAGTTCGCCGGTCAGCCGGCCTTCACCTGCATGGGCAAGTCCATCACCTACGCCGAACTCGAACAGCTTTCGGCGGCCTTCGGTGCCTATCTGCAGTCCACTGGATTGCAGAAGGGCGCGCGCGTCGCCCTGATGATGCCGAACGTGCTGCAGTATCCCGTGGCGATGATGGCGGTCGCCCGCGCCGGCTTCACGGTGGTGAACGTCAATCCGCTCTACACGCCGCGCGAACTGGAGCATCAGCTCAAGGATTCCGGGGCGCAAGCCATCGTCATTCTCGAAAACTTCGCCAACACCTTGCAGACGGTCGTCGCCAGGACCTCGGTCAAGCACATCGTAGTCGCGGCCATGGGCGACCTGCTCGGCGGCCTGAAGGGTTCGATCGTCAATCTGGTGGTGCGCCGCGTCAAGAAAATGGTGCCGGCCTGGTCAATGCCCGGCCATGTCAGGTTCAATGCGGCGCTGAAGGCCGGCCGCGGCATGGCTTTCAAACCGGCCACGGTGGCCGCCAGTGATGTCGCCTTCCTCCAATATACTGGCGGCACCACCGGAATCTCGAAAGGCGCGACCCTCTCGCACAGCAATGTGCTGGCCAATGTCGCGCAGAATGCGCTGTGGCTGCAGGACGCCTACACCGTCAAGCCAAAGCCGGCGCATCTCAACCTCGTCTGCGCACTGCCGCTTTACCATATCTTCGCGCTGACGGTGAATGCGCTGATGGGCATGCAGATGGGCGGCCAGAACATACTGATCCCCAATCCGCGCGACATTCCCGGCTTCGTCAAGGAAATGGGCAAATATCCGATCCATATCTTTCCGGGCCTCAACACGCTGTTCAACGCGCTGCTCAACAATGAGGACTTCCGCAAGCTGGACTTCAAGCCGCTGCTTCTGACCTTGGGCGGCGGCATGGCGGTACAGAAGGGCGTCGCCGAACGCTGGAAGGCGTTGACCGGTTGCCCCGTCAGCGAAGGCTATGGCCTTTCGGAGACCTCGCCGGTGGCGACGGCCAACAAGTTCAGCTCCGGCGAGTTCACCGGCACCATCGGCCTGCCGCTGCCCTCGACCGAAATCGCCATCCGCGACGACGACGGCAATAACGTGCCGCTGGGCGAGGTCGGCGAGATCTGCATCAGGGGACCGCAGGTGATGGCCGGCTACTGGAACCGGCCGGACGAGACCGCCAAGGTGATGACCGCCGACGGCTTCTTCAAATCGGGCGACATGGGTTTCATGGACGAACGCGGCTACACTAAGATCGTCGACCGCAAGAAGGACATGATCCTCGTTTCCGGCTTCAACGTCTATCCGACCGAACTCGAGGAGGTCGTGGCGGCGCATCCCGGCGTGCTCGAAGTGGCCGCGATCGGCGTGCCGGACGAGCACTCGGGCGAAGTGCCGAAGCTGTTCATCGTCAAGAAGGACCCGGCCCTGACCGCCGAGGCCATCACCGCTTTTTGCCGCGAGAACCTGACCGGCTACAAGCGGCCGAAATTCATCGAGTTCAGGACCGAATTGCCGAAGACGCCGGTCGGCAAGATCCTGCGGCGGGCGATGCGCGAATAGTGGCG
>NZ_RZSJ01000872.1:0-1647 GCF_003998025.1 Mesorhizobium sp. M8A.F.Ca.ET.021.01.1.1 | reverse complement strand
ATTCCCGTTCGTGCCGGTGGCCTTGAATTCGACCATCCTGGTGGCGCTGGGCTTCCTTTTCCACAAGCTGGCGCGGCGCAACTACCCGCATGTCGCCGCACCGCCCGCAAACAGCCACGGTACCGCCGATCCGCCGGCTCAGCAGCGCGCCGGTTTCCGGCCCGAGGACATCGACGCGGCGCTGACGGCGCTCGACGAGACCTTCGATATCGACCGCGACGACCTCGAACGACTGCTGCGACAGGTCGAATTGCAGGCCATGGTGCGGTCGCACCGGACGCTGCTGTGCGAGGACATCATGTCGCGCGACGTGATTTCCGTGCCCGAACAAGCCACCACCGACGAAGCACGCCAGCAACTGCTCGATCATAATATCCGTACGTTGCCGGTGGTCGATGCGGATGCCCGGCTGGTTGGCGCCGTCGGCCTGCGCGAGCTGACGAAAGCCGTAGAAACGGTGAAGGACGTGATGGCAAAGGCTGGCACCGCCTCGCCCGAGACGCCGGCGATGAGCCTGCTTCCCGTGCTGACCGACGGCCGCAGCCATGCCGTGGTCATCGTGGACGGCGAGCGGCGCATTCTCGGCCTGATCACGCAGACCGACCTGCTGGCGGCGGCCGCCCGCGTGCAGACGGCAGACAAGGGTCTGGCAGCGGCCTAGAATAGCGGACGTGGATCCCACCGATCCGGGAACCTTTTGCCGGCAGGCGCATCCAACGTGCAGTCAAGCGCCTGTTCGAAGAGGCGCCTGTTCGAAGAGGCGTCTGTTCAGGGAGATCCGGTCGCGATGAGCAAGCTCGCAACGCCCGCCACGGTGCCTATGGTTGCCGAAAGCCTTTCCGGCGACATGCTGCTCGTCCACCGGGCGCTGGCGCGCGAACCGGATGCCTTTCGCGCCATCATGAAGATACACAACCAGCGGCTCTACCGCATCGCGCGCGGCATTCTGCGCAACGATGCCGAAGCCGAGGATGTCGTCCAGGAGGCCTATGTCAGCGCCTTTGTCAGCCTGGCGGCGTTTCGCGGCGAATCCACTCTCGCCACATGGCTGTCGCGCATCGTCATCAACGAAGCTCTCGGCCGCGTGCGCAAGAAGCGTCGCACAGTTGGGATGCCTGACAACCCGGAAGCGCAAATCATCCGGTTTCCCCTCAATTCCAACGACGATCCGGAGCGGGCGATGGCGCAGCGGCAGATTCTGGCACTTGTCGAACGGGCGACCGACAGTCTGCCCGACATCTACCGCATGGTCTTCGTCGCCCGCGTCATCGAGGGCCTGAGCATGGAGGAAACCGCCGATTTGCTTGGTGTGCGGCCGGAGACCATCAAGACGAGGCTGCACCGGGCCCGTGTCCTGCTGCGCAAGGCGCTGGACAATGAAATCGGTCCGGTGCTGCTCGATGCCTTCCCGTTCGCCGGACGGCGCTGCGAGCGACTGACCCAGGCGGTGATGGGACGGCTGGGTTTCGAATGATGCCGTCCTGATTTTCCGGGAACGTTTCCTCCCGTCGCGCATCCAATGAGCGTCAACTGAAATTTGAGCCCCGCGCCTCCGCGCGGTCGGGCCAAGGAGGATGCCATGTTCACCCGATATACCGTTGCCCTTGCCGCCCTGCTTCTCGTCGGCGCTGCCCCGGTCGCGCAAGC
>NZ_RZSJ01000871.1:0-1648 GCF_003998025.1 Mesorhizobium sp. M8A.F.Ca.ET.021.01.1.1 | reverse complement strand
CATCACCATGCCGGCGGCGGCGCCGGCATGGTGATGCGCGCCGATGTGCTGGCGAAGGCGATCGACCATGCCTCGCCGCCGGGCCGGGCGCTGTCATCCTGTGTGGCCGCTTCGAAGGCGTCGACCAGCGGGTGATCGACGCGCGGGGCCTAGAGGAAGTCTCGATCGGCGATTTCATCCTGTCGGGCGGCGAACCGGCAGCACTCGTGCTGCTCGACGCGGTGGTGCGGCTGTTGCCCGGCGTGATGGGCAATGCGGTCTCCGGCGAGGAAGAGAGTTTCGAGAACGGCCTGCTCGAACATCCGCATTACACGCGGCCGCAAGAGTTCGAGGGCAGGCCGATTCCGGACGTACTGATCTCCGGAAATCACAAGAAGATCGCCGAATGGCGGCGGGACCAGTCAGAGCGGCTGACGAAGGAGAGGCGGCCCGATCTTTTGAGCGCTCAGCCCTTGGTGAAATAGTAAAAAGCCAGAAACAGGCCGACGGCGACGACGAAGCCGCGCACCGCGTTCTGCGGCACGCGCTTGGCGATCCAGACGCCGGCATAGCCGCCCAGCGCTCCGCCCGGGATCATGACGATCGCCTGCGGCCAGGCGACGACACCGCCCGAGACGAAGACGACGATGGCGACTGCCGCGATGACCACGGCCAGCATGTTCTTCAGCGCGTTCAGCCGGTGGTAGTCGCCGGCCTGGGTCAGACCGAGCGTTGCCAGCATCATCACGCCCATGCCGGCGCCGAAGAAGCCGCCATAGATGGCGGTGATGAACTGCGCCAGCGAACCGGCGAGCGAGCCCACGGCCGCTTCGTGTCCGGCTTTCGGCGCCGGCTTCAGCCATGGTCCGGCGGCAAACAGCGCGGTCGCGCCCAAAAGCAGCCATGGCACCAATGCCCGAAAGGATGGATTGTCGAGCGCGAGCAGAATCAGCGCGCCGGCCATGGCGCCGATGGCGGAGATCAGGCAGAGCAGCAGCGCGCCGCGCCAGAAGTGCCTGATGTCGTCCCAGTAGGCGAGCGTCGAGGTGATGTAGCCGGGAAATTGCGTTACCGAGGAGGTGGCGTTGGCGACGATCGGCGGCACGCCGATCAATGTCATGGCGCCAAAGGTGATGAAGGTGCCGCCGCCGGCGACCGCGTTGGCGGCGCCTGACAGAAAGCCCGCCAGGAAGAGCAGGATGGCATCGAAGACTGACATGGAAGGCCGCCGTGAAGAACTGTGCTATTTCTGGCTTAGGAAGCTTGCCGGACCGGCGCAACCCGGCACGACAGGATTACGATGGTGCCATGCCGGGAGCCATGCCGGCAAAAAATGCATGGCCAAGGCGTGACAAAGCGCCGAAATAGCTGTATGTGCCCGCCCGTACCGGCAAGAACAATCTTCCGGACCCGTCAACAATGACGGTGTAGTCGCCCCTGTCCGATGTTTTAAAGACAATTGTCTTGGAGACAAAGGGCATAGCCGAGCGGTCAATGGAACGGCAAGGCAAGCGTAGGGCGCTCTGACTGTCGGAAGAACAAGAAGTGGATTTCAAGATGGATCTCATCCGTCAGCTCGAGGCCGAACAGGCCGCCAAGATCGAAGCCAAGCGCAAGCTTCCCGAATTCCAGCCCGGCGACACCGTGCGCGTCCAGGTCCGCGTGACCG
>NZ_RZSJ01000870.1:0-1648 GCF_003998025.1 Mesorhizobium sp. M8A.F.Ca.ET.021.01.1.1 | reverse complement strand
CCATGATCCCGTCCCGCCCGGTCCCCACCGGTCTTTACTTCTGATCCCGCGAAGGAACCTTGTATTCCTCGGCCTGCGTGCCGCGTGTCACGATCACCGTCTTGAACTTCGGCTTCTCCGGCTCCTTGGCGATGGCATCGAACAGGGAGCCGGCCGCCGCCTGGGCCTTGGAAGCCACGGATCCGCCGAAGGAAGAGATGGTGGTGACGCCGTTCTTGCCGTCGCCGCCTTCGCTGGCGGAGCGTAGCGAAAGCGACAGCGTGCCGACGGTGCGGGCCAGCGCGACTTTCTGCGCGCCGTCGCTCGTCACCTCGATGGTCACGGAGTTGGCCACCTGTGGCGTCGTCTGGCGCTCGTCGGCGCCCTGCCCGACGCTCAGCACCTTGGCGTCGGCAACGACGATTTCCGACGTGATGGTCGAACCGGCCGCGCCTTGCGCGTTCTTGGCGACTTCCTGGATTTCGCCGGCATCGCGGGTCAACACGACATCGACCCGGTCGCCCGGCGTGACGAAGCCACCGACGCCGGCGATCTCGTCGGTGCGGATGGTGACCGCCCGCATTCCGGGCGTCAGCATATTGGACAGCGTCGCGCGGCCGTTCGGTCCTGACAGCTTGGTCAGCAGCACCGGCTCGTTGACCTCGATCGCCGACAGCACGACCCGGCCACCTTCGCCGAGCAACCCGTCGATGGTTGCAAAGGCGCCCTGCGGCAGGGAGTCCTGCGGCCACGGGATTTCGCTGAGTTTGGTGCGATCGAGCTCCATGCCATAACGCAACGGCGCGGTCGCCACCACGATCGTCTTGAATTCGATCCTGGGTGAGGCCGGAGCGGCGATCGAGGCCGTCTTTTCCTGGGCATCGGCCTGGGCCTGGCTCTTGACCCAGAAATCCGCGGCAAAGATCGAGATCGCGCCGAAAACGGCGGCGATGCCGATCATCGTTATGGCCTTGCCCCTCACACCTAAACCCCTGACGCCCGCAGTTTCTTGTTATGTTGGGCTCACGCTAGTCGGCATTGTTAAAGAATCAGGAATCTTGTGCGGTGGCATTCGACCTATTTCCGCCCGCTTGGTTATCGAATGGTTTTAGGGTAGAAGGGCTAAATCCCCGAACGTAACAGGAACCTCCGTCGCTTGGCGCCGAAAAGCGTGGCAGTATCGACGGGTGATTCGCAGCACCGGACCCTTATGGTTGGCATGGACGACAACAACGATCTCTTCGGCAACATCGACAAGCAGCCGCAGCCGGTTCGCGCGCCGGCGCGCCCAGCGGATCCGCTGGTGCAAGCGGCCGCCAGGCGCCCGACCGCGGCCAAGGATGGCAGCGAGGGTTACAGCGCCGCCGACATCGAGGTGCTCGAAGGCCTGGAGCCGGTGCGCCGCCGGCCTGGCATGTATATCGGCGGTACCGACGACAAGGCGATGCACCATTTGTTCGCCGAGGTCATCGACAATTCGATGGACGAAGCGGTTGCCGGCCACGCCACCTTCATCGATGTCGAGCTTTCGGCCGACGGCTATCTCACCGTCACCGACAATGGCCGCGGCATCCCGGTCGATCCGCATCCGAAATTCAAGAAGCCGGCCCTCGAAGTGATCATGACGACGCTGCATTCGGGCGGCAAGTTCGATTCCAAGGTCTATGAG
>NZ_RZSJ01000086.1:0-14712 GCF_003998025.1 Mesorhizobium sp. M8A.F.Ca.ET.021.01.1.1 | reverse complement strand
CTGCTGTTCGCCACGATCTATTGGGCCAATCGCGCCAAATATGATGCCGCGCTCAACGGTGCCGCGAGCAAGCCGGCGCGGATGACGATCTGAATAGCCCGGCCGCGATCCGGTCCAACGGCTGCCAACGGGTGGCGATTGCCGCCCCAGATGACCGTCACACGCGCATAGCCGAATTCAGTCGATCGATCATGGTCAAGGCATGCTGCTTCTTGTCGAGATTGTAGGTATCGGTTTCCGATATGGCGTCCAGCGCCTCATGCCAGCTGTCCGACAGTGTCTTGGCCCGCGCAAGGTCGCCGGCCAGCGCCGCCTGGCTTGCCGCGTCTGACAGAAGGTCCAGTGCCCGGCGGTTGAAGATGTCGAACTGGATCGCCTGATCTCGGCCCGCGACGGCTTCGGCCAGGCGATAGGCGCCGCCAATATCGCTCTTTCCCTTCGCCACCAGGCCATCGAGCGTCTGTGCGATCTCCAACCCGCCATATTGCGTCAACAGGATCGCGCTGCGGGCGCTTCCCCCTGCCCGCTCGACCAGCGCGGCTCGCGCGGCCGGATCGTCCGGCGGCGGCGGTTCCGCGGTCTCCAGCACCGCCATCAGCTCGTTGGCGTCGAGCGGTGTCAGCCGCACCACCTGGCAGCGCGAGCGGATCGTCGGCAGCAGACTGCCCGGCGCATGGACGATGAGAATGAACAGGGTTCGTGCCGGCGGTTCCTCAAGATTCTTCAGCAAGGCATTGGCCGCATTGGCATTCATGTCGTCGGCCGGATCGACGATCACCACCCGGTAGCTGCCGTCGTGCGACGTCAGCGACAGGAAGCGGCTGACCTTGCGGATTTCGTCGACGGTGACGACGGTCTTGAAGCTCTTGGTCTTGTCGTTCAAGGGGCGGGTCAGGTGCAGCACTCCGGGATGCGCCCCGGTGGCGATCTGGCGAAACAGCGGCGAGGCCGGATCGGGAACCGCCAGGTTGCCGGGTGCCTGGTCGAAGGCCGGGTGCTTCAAAAGATGATGGGCAAGGTGGAAGGCAAACGTCGCCTTGCCGATTCCGACAGGTCCGGCGAAGATCAGCGCATGCGGCAGCTTTCCCGCCCGATAGGCGGCGGCCAACATGGTGGCGGCCTGCCCGTGCCCCACCAGACGCGGCGTTTCGGAGGGTTCCGGCACACCGTCCAGCGTATCGTGCTGTTCCGGCGCGATGCGTTCGAAAATCATACCGGTGCGACCTGCCTGTTGCGCTCGGGCGCCCTTGCCTCCAGTGCCGCGAACACGGCCGCGGTGACGACGTCCTCCACCGTGTCCGGATCGGCGGACCCATCGACGACGATGCAGCGCTCCGGCTCTGCCGCCGCGATCGCCAGGAACGCTTCGCGGCGGGCCTGGTGGATGGCCACCGTCTCCTTTTCGAAGCGGTCGGCGGCGGCATCGCTGCCGCGCCGCAAGGTCGCGCGCTTCAGACCCTCGGCCGGGTCGATATCGAAGATCAGCGTCATGTCGGGCATCATGCCGTTGATGGCGACCTGTTCCAGCATGGTCATGAACGCCGGATCGATCCCGCCCGTAACGCCCTGATAGACACGCGAGGAATCCAGGAAGCGGTCACAAAGCACGATGGAGCCGCGCTCGACGGCCGGACGGATGACCTGCTCGACATGGTCGGAACGCGCGGCGGCGAAGAGCAGCGCTTCCATCTTCGGCCCGAACGGTTCGGCAGCACCTGAAAGCAGCACATGCCGGACCGCTTCGGCGCCCGGCGAGCCGCCCGGTTCACGCGTGCGCAGGACATCATACTTCTTGGCGCGCATCTTTGTGGCCAGCCGCTCGATCTGTGTCGACTTGCCTGCGCCTTCGCCGCCTTCGAAGGTGATGAAAAATCCGCGCGCCAAACCGAGGGCCTTTGTTCGTGTTCGAGTGGATTGTTGCGCTCTAGATAGTCCGCGTTCGGGAAAACGTCCATGCCGTCGGTGTTATCGAAGCCAGCCGATAGCCAGTTCCTTGACGGCATCGAGCGCGCGTTGCGGCAACGTGCCGACGCCGATCGTTTCGGCGGCGAACAACGGTGTCTCCTGGCTCAGCGTGTCACCGATCCAGACGCGCAGGGCGCCCACCGGTTGCCCCTCCTCCACCGGAGCGGCGACCGGCCCGGTGTAGACGATTCTCGCCGTCAGCTTGTCGCGGTTGGTGATCGGCAGGAAGATGTCGATCGGACCCTTTGCCTTCAGCGTCACACCGGATTTCGCACCGCCAAAGACCTGGGCCTCTCCGACCACCTCGTCCTTGGCGAAAATCTCGGTCTTCTCGAACGAACGAACGCCCCAATCGAGCAGTTTGCGCGCCTCTTCGGCACGCTCCTTGTCATTGACCAGCCCGCTCATTGCAGCGATCACCCGCTTGCCGTCGTGGCTGACCGAAGCGACGATGCCGAAGCCGGATGTCTCGCTTGCGCCGACAGCCAGGCCGTCGGCGCCGATGTCCATCGCCAGCAGCGGGTTGCGGTTCCTCTGCGAGATCTTGTTCCAGGTGAAATCCTTCAGGCCATAGTAGCGATAGAAATCGGGGTATTCGCGCCGCAGATGGAGCGCGAGCTGCGCCAGTTCGCGCACATTTGTCTGCTGGCCATCGGCCGGCAGGCCGGTCGAATTGACGAAAGTCGAAGTCTTGAGGCCGATCTGGCGCGCGCGTTCGGTCATCTCTTCGGCAAAATTATCCTCCGACCCGGCCATGCCTTCGGCGATGACGATGCAGCCGTCATTCGCGGCCTGCACGGTCACCCCCTGGATCAGGTCCTCGAGCCGGATCGCCGATTTGAGCTTGGCGAACATCGTCGAGGTCCCCGACGGCGCGCCACCTTTGCGCCAGGCGTTCTCGCTGACCACGAACGTATCGTCGAGTTTCAGGCGCCCGGACTTGAGGGCGTTGAAAACCACTTCCATCGTCATCAGCTTGGCCATCGAGGCCGGCGGAATGGGTTTGTCGGCATCTTTCGAAAACAGCACCGTGCCGGTGTCGGCATCGATCATGAAGGCCTGTGCGGCCTTGGTTTCGAAAAGCTGCGCTTGGGCCGGCGAAAGCATAAGCAGCAGGCCAAGGAGAACAAACCCGGCGAAAGGCTGTAGCAAGCGAAATTGCATGAAAAGCGACCCGTTGGCCGGCCCCTCCGGCGTGCCGAAACTATCGGGCTTTTTCGGCGAGGGATCAACTGCCGGCGGCACGCCGGCTCTCGGATCAGTCGCGCACGACCAGCGCGTCGGGCGCGCCGTGGGACCATGCCGCCTTCAGCAACTCGTCCAGGTCGCCATGGCCGTCCGGATAGAGGTTGACCGCATACCAGTCATTGCCGTCGAGATCGGAGCGCTGGATTTCTATTCTGCCGAAGGACTTTAGCGCCGAGGCCACACGTTTGGCCTCGGTGGCATCGTCGAACGTGCCGGCGGCGACATAGTCGGAGCTGGACGGCGTCGCTTGGCGATCGGTCTTTTTCCAGGACCGCAGGATGTCTGCGGGTGACATGCCGCTGTCGTCCAGCGCAGCAAAGACATCCGCGCGATGGACGCGTTCATCCGCATAGGACAGCGAGGCCATGGCGAACGGCGATTGCGGCGGCAAGCCGATCTCGGGACGTTCCGGCACGATCGGTCCGAAATCGGGCAGCGCCAGATCGCCGAAGGCCGGCGACTGCGCGGACATCTGCGCCTGGACCGGGATCGCGGCATCGGTCAGCTGACCTGGAAACGGCACGGCGGCAGAACCCACCGGAAGGCTCGGCGACGGTCCGTTCATGGCCACCATGACGCCGGTCGGCAGGCCATCCGATGGATCCGGTATGCGGTTGCCGGGATGGTAAGAGGCCATCAGGTACTGATCGTCATTGCCGTCGAGCGGCGCGCGGCCGACATATTCGACCTTCACCTTCGCGGTGCCGACCTTGTCGTAGTCGAGCATCTGCGCGGCACGCTCCGAGACGTCGATGATGCGGCCCTCATGGTATGGGCCGCGGTCATTGACGCGCACGATGACCGAACTGCCGGTTTCGAGGTTGGTGACGCGGGCATAGCTGGGCAGCGGCATCGTCGGATGCGCCGCCGTTAGTTGCGCCGTGTCGTAGACTTCGCCGTTGGCGGTCAGCCGGCCATGGAAGGCGTCGCCATACCACGAAGCCAGGCCGACCTTGGCGTAGCGCTTCTCTTCCTTGGGATAATACCACTTGCCGCGCACCTGATACGGCTTGCCGAGCTGGTCGCGGCCGCCGCCGCGCCGCATGAAGGCAGCGCGCGGACTGGCCTTCACCCCATATTCGGTCTCGGCGAAATATTCCTTGGAGCGGGTCTTCTTGTAGACCATGCCCTTCGGCTCGGGCTGCGACGCGCAAGCGGCAAGCAATGCAGCCGACGCCGCAAGCAACGCAACCGTGGCAACGCGACGAAGACGCGGGTGCGTCACAGCCTGCATTCTTGATTGCCCCCTAAAGTCTCGACCAACAACATCGTGTCCGACCATCAGAGAGCCACGCGCTCACTCGACAATGCCAACGACGTCTCGGACCCCGATCCTTTGTGCGCAGGAATTGTTTATCACGGTATTAACCGATTGTGGCCGGAACCGGGCAAGATTGTGACGCGGCTTGTCCTGTCCCGGGGCTTGGAGAAGCGCCGCTTCACGCAAGCCGGTTGACAGGCCTTTGCCGGGCACACTAGAGCAGTGGCCGGCAGTCACCGGAGGGATGGCCGAGCGGTTTAAGGCACCGGTCTTGAAAACCGGCGTGGGCGCAAGTTCACCGTGGGTTCGAATCCCACTCCCTCCGCCAGAACGACGGCAATGTACGCCTGTGACCCCTGCCCGGAAAATCGGTTTCGACCAGGTGACGTGGGGGAGCAAAATGCCCGAAATAACGTGGGACGCCGCCGCAAGATGGGCGTTGAAGTAAGAAAGCCCCCAAAGCGGCCCGACTAACTGGAACGTTGTAGCAGGTAGGCGCGTTGTCGCGCATGCTCAAAAATATCGCCTTCGCCGCGCTTCTCATACAAGTCGCTGCCGTCTCGGCATTGACCACCCAAACGCTGCTTTTTTCATCAGCGTCCACGCAGGCATCGAGCGTTCCGCTGAATGAACCTGTCGCCACCGCGAAGACTGCGCGAAGGCCACCCGGCCGGATTTTCCTGTTCACTGCGTAGAGTACGTCCAGGTCCGAAAGCTCATCGCCATGACGGCGGCTCAATAAGGGCCAGATGCAGAAGCCGCCAGCGGTCGCGGTACCACTTTATTTCGTGTGGCCGCGGACAAGCTGGCGCTCGTCGCCGCGCAGGCATCGCGATGGGATTTACCAGGGGACGGTGCGTCCGAGATAGTCGACATAGTGCAATCCCTGGCTTCCCTTCCTGGCAAGCAGAACGTTGACGAGGCTCGGCACGCTTTCCTCGATGCTCAGCCTTCCATCCGGCCCTCCCAGCTCCGTACGGACCCAGCCGGGCGCCATCAGCGCCATGGCACGCGATGTTGCGGCATGGCGGGCGGCGAAGCTTCGCATGAACATGTTCAGCGCCGCCTTGCTGCCCCGGTAGACCTCACGTTGACCTGTCTCGTTGTTGGAGATGCTCCCCTGCCCGGACGACATCACGCCGATCAGGCCGGCAGCTGGAACAAATGGCGCCAGGCTCTCGAGAACACGCATCGGGCTGAGTGCATTTGTGATCATCACGCGCACGAACTCGTCGGTCGTCACATCGGCGATCGTCTCAGCGGGGTTGTTGCTCACGCCGGCATTGACGAACACCATGTCCAACACCCTGCCCGACAGCCGGTCGCGCAAGGCCGTGACCTGATCGGGTTCGCAGATGTCGACTGTCTCGATTTCGAGCCGGCCTTCGAACGCGTCCGCGAGGTCGTGCAGCTTGGTCCGGCCGCCTTCCCGGACCGTGCCGATGACGTTCCAGCCTTTCCCGAGGAACTCGGCCGCCATTGCATGGCCGAGGCCGCGCGACGCGCCGATGATGAGGACTGTACCTGACGGGGTGTTCAAAACGCTTGCGGGCATTGGGCGATCTCTTTCGTTGGTTGGTGACCGCAGATATGGGCAAGCGGAAGCCATGCGCCAGGCGCGCCAGATTCAAACTATGGTTGCATCCGACGCTATGTCTGGCAAAACACCTGCGATAAGGCTGTGTGCCATGGACAATGTGGACTTGAACCTTCTCGTAGCGCTCGACGTCTTGCTCGCCGAAGGCAGCGTGACGGGGGCGGCCCGCCGGCTCGGCTTGAGCACCTCGGCGATGAGCCGGACACTCGCACGACTTCGCGCTGCCACCGGCGACCCGCTGCTCGTGCGAGCCGGACGCGAACTTGTGCCCACGCCGCACGCTACGGAATTGCGCGATCGCGTCCATGAGTTACCCGGGATGTAAGATCAGTCCTGCGGCCGCAAAACATGCGCGTGGACCTGGCCGGGCTCGAATTGACGTTCACCATTCGCGCCAGCGAAGCGTTCCTGGAATTCCTTGCCGGCCCGGTCGTGAATGCGGTCACCCGTGCGGCGCCTCGTGTCCGCCTACGCTTCGCACCCAAGCCCGACAAGGACGCGCGCCCGCTTCGGGAAGGCCTCATCGATCTGGAGATCGGTTTGCTTGGAACGTCCGCGCCCGAGATACGCACCCAGTTCCTGTTCCACGACAAATATGTCGGCGTGGCCCGGGCTGGACATCCGCTTCTGACAGACGCCGGCGTTACGCCCGAACGCTATGCCGCCTGCAAGCATGTCGTGGCGTCACGGGAAGGCAATGTCGCCGAGCCGATCGATGGCGCCTTGCAGAAGCTCGGCCTTGGACGCACCGTCGTGGTTGTCGTGCCCGGCTACCCCGATGCGATACGGATTGTGCGACAGTCGGATCTGGTCGCGACCGTGCCGGGCTCGTGTTTCGGCAGCACAAGTGCAGGCGACCACGCCATCACGGCAGGTCTCGAGAGTTTCGAGCTCCCGCTTCCCATTCCTCAGTTCAAGATATCGGCGATGTGGCATCCTCGCATGGACGCCGACCCGGCCCATCGTTGGCTGCGCGATACCGTGATGTCGGCCTGCCGGGCGGCATATGCGCGGCGATGAAGGCGTGATCACGCAACGACGGCAAGCCCACGCCATGCCAAGCGGCGACCTGCTCAGTCCGACTGCTGTGTGCGCTCCGCGATGGCAAATGCCTGCAGGTTCCTGGCCTTGCCGATGTCCTGATCCGCGTTTGCGATGATCGAGAAGAAGGCTGCTCTGGCAATATCCTTCTTCGAGGCCTTGGGGTGGGCCTTCCGGGCGGCTTTGACAAGCTGCTTGGGAGACATGCCGGGCGTGACGATCCTCATGAGGGTGTCGCCGATCGCACTCATTTCACTCGCGTCCGTCATGGGCGTCCCTGTGCTGACCGTAATGCCATAATAGCAAGGACAACTCGCGACCGACAATATGGTTCTGGAAATGAAAAACCCCGCCGGCAGGGACCGGAGGGGTTAGTCCTGGGAGGACGCGCGTTGCGCTGCGTTCGACAAGCGCGCGCCGACCAGGTAGCGCCAGCTTGCGACACGGATGTGACACCCGGCGAGCGCGTTTGTCACATGACAAGCGAGGAACGATGCAAGCGGTCGGCATCAAGCCTTTGGAAAGGAGAAATGTGGTTCTGTTCGGGAGCTGAAGCGCCGGGTGCGCTGACCAAAGGCAAGGCGATAGCGGTCGAATGGATATCTTTGGCATCAAGGGGCTGTTGATCTGCGCGCTGATCTTCATTCCGTTCGAGCATCTGTTTGCCGAGCGACCGCAGAAGATCCTGCGCAAGGGCCTGGGTGTCGACCTGATCTACGTGCTGTTCAACGGCCTCGTGGTAAAGGCAGTAATAATTCTGATAGCGGCCAACGCACTCGAAGCCGCTGCGATGCTGATCCCGCGATCGGTAACGCTTGCGGTCGGCGGCCAGCCCATCTGGCTGCAGGTCGCCGAAATCATCGTGATTTCCGATATAGGCGTCTATTGGGCACACCGTGCGTTTCACGAAATCCCCGCGCTGTGGAAGTTCCATGCGGTTCATCACGGCATTGAGGAACTGGATTGGCTCGGCGCATTCCACTCTCATCCCGTCGACGCCATCGTCACGAAGGCAATTTCGCTGACACCGATCTTTTTTCTCGGATTCTCCGAAGCCTCGATCGCTGTCTTTTCCATCATCTACTTCTGGCACACGCTGCTTGTTCATTCGAACTTGCGGATTCCGTTCGGCCCCTTGAAGTGGCTCATCGCCAGCCCGCAGTTCCATCGCTGGCACCATGCCAACCAGCGCGAAGCCTACGACAAGAACTTCGCCGGACAGTTGCCCTTCCTCGACGTGGTGTTCGGCACGTACAATGCGACTGGCAACAAAGTGCCTGAGAAATATGGCGTCGACGATCCAGTCCCCTCCAGCTACTTCGGACAGATCGGCTATCCGCTGCGGCGCCGCAGGACACGATCGGATCGGGCAGTGCGTGACGGCGAAGCCCTCCACGAAAATCAGCCGGCGCGAAACAAGCAGGATCGAACGGCAACAGGTGCGGTCAATATCGGCCCTTAGGCAATGCAATCTCCCCTGTCGTGTCGCCTGATGGCAGCAGAAATTGCCTTGCGGGTTGGTCTCGGTGGGGGCCGGCGATAAACATAAGCCCTGCGCATTTGCCAAGAGGCTGTTTCGGCATGGACTATCGCGATGACGACCTCACCAAATTCGAAGCGCATGGTGCCGCTCCTTTGCCGGCCGCGGCGGACGAAGGCCATGTGGAGCATGAGGGTGCGAGAATCTGGTACGCCACCTTTGGGGCGGGGTTTCCCGTGATCTTGTTGCATGGCGGCCTTGGCCATAGCGGCAATTGGGGATTTCAGGTCCCATCATTGGTCGAGCGCGGCTATCAGGTCGTCACCATCGACAGCCGTGGCCATGGACGCAGCACCCGCGACGAACGGCCATGCAAATACGAGCTGATGGCCTCGGATGTCCTGGCCGTGATGGATCGCCTGCAATTGAACAAGGCCATCGCTGTAGGTTGGAGCGATGGCGCCTGCGTTGCGCTGATCCTTGGCATGAAGGCCGCCGATCGCATCGCCGGTGTGTTCTTCTTCGGCTGCAATATGGATCCCAGCGGCACGAAGGACTTCGAGGCCAGTCCGGTCATCGAGCGGTGTTTCAGCCGGCACAAAAAGGACTATGCCGAGCTGTCGGCCACGCCAGATCAATTCGATGCATTTGTCAAAGCTGTCGGCCTGATGATGAAGAGCGAACCCAATTATGGCGCCACCGAGCTGGGAGAGATCCGCGTGCCCGTTGCGGTCGTCCAAAGCGAGCACGACGAGTTTATCAAGGACGAGCACGCCACCTATCTGGCCAGCAGCATACCGGGATCGGAATTGGTGATGCTGCCCGAGGTCAGTCACTTCGCGCCCTTGCAGCGTCCCGACCAGTTCAACCGCGTGCTGTTGGCTTTCCTCGCAGAACTTCATTCCTGAGCCCTGCCTCGCCGCTTCCGGAATCCCCGCTCTGGCCCAGGCACGCGACACACCATTTCGCCTGCGAGGCTTTTCATGTCGAATCGGCTAGACCTTGCGATATGAACGAGACCTCACTCTATGCGCCGGTGAAGCGTTTCCTCGAAAATCTCGACTTCGTCGTGAAGGGGGAAATCGGCGGCTGCGATATCGTCGCGTTGCGCGAAGGGGAGCCGCAGATCGTCGTCATCTGCGAGTTGAAGCTGCAGTTCAATCTCGAACTGGTTCTGCAGGGCGTCGACCGTGCGGCTGCTTGCGATGAAGTGTGGCTGGCGGCGCGCATGTCGGCGCGAGGCAAGGGGCGCGAAAGCGATGCCAGGTTCCGCAACCTTTGCCGTCGGCTCGGCTTCGGCCTGATTGGCGTAACCGCCAGTGATCGGGTCGAACTGCTTCTCAGTCCGATCGCCGTGGCGCCGCGCAAGAATGCGCGACGGCGATCTCGCCTTGTCGACGAGCACCAGCGCCGCCGCGGCGATCCTGTCGCCGGCGGCGGATCGCGCGCTCCGATCATGACCGCCTACCGGCAGAGCGCCCTCGCCTGCGCCGCCGCGCTTTCGGACGGCCCCAAACGGCCGCGCGATCTGAAAGCCTTGACGCCGATCGCGCCGAAGATTCTGCAGCACAATGTCTATGGCTGGTTCGCAAGGGTCGAGCGTGGTCTTTACGATCTCACGGATGCCGGCCGCGCCTCGCTGGTTCGTTGGCCGCAGGTCCCGCATGATGAAGCCCGACACGAGATTTTGATTGCGCCGGGCCTCTGAATACCGGGGTTTGCCGAGCATGAACCGCCCCTGTTGGTTGATCTTTCAGACAAAACATGCTGCTTGTCCCGCCCATGAAGACACTATGCATGATGGCCATTGCGTCCCTGACGCTGGCTTTTCCGGCCAGTGCGATGGACAACGCCTTGCGCTCCGGACTGATGAAACTTGATCCGCAGACCCGCCTCGAGCAGCGTTGCGATGCCGAAGTCCTGGACCGGATCACCCATGATGATCGCAAGTTCAAGGCCGACCGCGTCGTCGCCTACGCCTTCGCGACGCCAGAGATGAGCGCCGACGCCATCCGGAGCCCCGGTGCGGCGTTCCGCAGCAAGGGACAGTGGTATCGGCTGAAGTTCAAATGCCAGACGGGGCCGGATCATATGGAAGTTCTCCAGCTCCGCTATCGGATCGGGGATGAGATCCCTGAAGCCGACTGGCCGAAGTACAATCTCTACGATTAGTTCTCGCGGGCTTGCCGCATTGGCTTGCCGCCGGCGCATGTTGAGAATCTTCCGTAATTCCACCACCACGAAAATGGTTTTCCAGCGTTGTCCGGTGCTGCGGCTTGACGCCAGCAGACCATGCCTTTAGGCCCGTTCGGACGATCGACGACGAACACTCGACGAAGGGCTTCCAGGTCGATGGAAATATTTACCGCCGCCGGCTTTTCGGCTCTCCTTCAGGTCATCGCCATCGACCTTGCGCTCGCGGGCGACAATGCCATCGTCATCGGCCTCGCCGCTGCAGGCTTGCCGGCCAGCCAACGCCAGCGAGCCATTCTGGTCGGCATCGCGGCGGCCACCGTTCTTCGCATTTTCTTCGCCCTGATCACGCAATGGCTGCTGACCATTGGTCCCATGCTGCTTATCGGTGGCGGCCTGCTTTTGCTGTGGGTTTGCTGGAAGATGTGGCGCGAATTGCGTGTCACCCACGACGAGGAGCGCGACGCCACCGAAGCGCTGTCGAACGGCGACTTCAACAAGGATGGTGCCATTGGCGGCAAGGGGCCGAGCAAAACCTTCTCGCAGGCCGCCTGGCAGATCGTCATTGCCGATGTCTCGATGTCCCTCGACAATGTCCTGGCCGTGGCGGGCGCGGCCATGAACCATCCGACGGTGCTGATTGTCGGGCTGGCGCTGTCGATCGCTTTGATGGGCTTTGCTGCGTCGTTCGTCGCGCGCCTGCTGCACAAATACCGCTGGATTGCCTATATCGGCCTGGTCATCATCCTCTATGTCGCGGTCAAGATGCTGCTGGATGGGGCTGTGCAGCAATTCCCCGATCATTTCGCCTTCCTGTCACCCTGGTTCGGGTCAAGCGGGCACTGACGCACAGGCGGAGCCGCAGGGCTCCGTTTGCCTGATTGAGGAAGCCGTGCTATTGCGCCGCCCGAATTGAGCTCCTGCTAGGAGCCATGCAAACCGTTATATGTCGAGACTGCGGGCCGGATC
Source organism: Mesorhizobium sp. M8A.F.Ca.ET.021.01.1.1 (assembly GCF_003998025.1). Classification (NCBI taxonomy): domain Bacteria; kingdom Pseudomonadati; phylum Pseudomonadota; class Alphaproteobacteria; order Hyphomicrobiales; family Phyllobacteriaceae; genus Mesorhizobium; species Mesorhizobium sp. M8A.F.Ca.ET.021.01.1.1. The sequence goes on along the minus strand of NZ_RZSJ01000086.1, from coordinate 2,958 downwards.
GATGTTTCCGGTTCGCGTCCATTGGAAAATTGCCCATGTCCGCCCCACGCGTCAGCTTCGTCAGTCTCGGCTGTCCCAAAGCCCTTGTCGATTCCGAGCGCATCATCACGCGTCTGCGGGCCGAGGGCTACGAGATCGCCCGCAAGCATGACGGCGCCGATCTCGTTGTCGTCAACACCTGTGGTTTCCTGGATTCCGCCCGCGACGAGTCACTCAACGCCATCGGCTCCGCGCTTTCGGAAAACGGCAGGGTCATCGTCACCGGCTGTCTGGGCGCCGAGCCGGACGTGATCCGCGAGAAGCACCCCAACGTGCTGGCGATCACCGGACCGCAGGCCTATGAGAGCGTGATGGCCGCCGTCCATGAGGCGGCCCCTCCCTCGCACGATCCCTACATCGACCTCCTGCCGCCGCAGGGCGTCAAGCTGACGCCGCGCCACTATGCCTATTTGAAGATCTCGGAAGGCTGCAACAACCGTTGCACCTTCTGCATCATTCCAGCCCTTCGCGGCGATCTCGTCTCGCGGCCGGCGGCCGATGTGCTGCGTGAAGCCGAGAAACTCGCCAAGGCCGGCGTCAAGGAACTGCTCGTCATCTCGCAGGATACCAGCGCCTACGGCATCGACATCAAATACCAGACGTCCATGTTCGGCGATCGCGAAGTGCGAGCGAAGTTCCTCGATCTCTCGGAGGAACTGAGCAAGCTCGGCATCTGGGTGCGCATGCATTATGTCTACCCCTACCCGCATGTCGCCGACGTCATCCCGCTGATGGCCGATGGAAAAATCCTCCCCTATCTGGATATCCCCTTCCAGCACGCCTCGCCGCAGGTGCTGAAGAACATGCGCCGGCCGGCCCATGGCGAGAAGACGCTCGAGCGCATTCGCGGCTGGCGCGATGTGTGCCCGGATCTCGCCATCCGCTCGACCTTCATCGTCGGCTTCCCCGGCGAAACGGACGACGATTTCGAGATGCTGCTCGATTGGCTGGATGAAGCGAAAATCGATCGCGCCGGCTGCTTCAAATACGAGCCGGTCAGAGGCGCCCGTTCCAACGATCTCGGCCTTGAGCAGGTGCCGCAGGAAGTCAAGGAAGCGCGCTGGCATCGCTTCATGCAGCGCCAGCAGAAGATCTCGGCGACGCAGCTTGCCAGGAAGGTCGGCAAGCGTCTGCCGGTGCTGATCGACGAGGCGCAGGGCACCTCTGCGAAGGGCCGCACCAAATATGACGCGCCCGAGATCGATGGTTCGGTCCACATCCAGTCGCGCCGCCCGATGCGCGCCGGCGACATCGTCACCGTCAAGATCGAGCGCGCCGACGCTTACGACCTCTACGGCTCGGCCGTCTGAGCTCCCGCCAGCTTCTCCATCCAAATGAAAAGGGCGCCTCGCGGCGCCCTCTGCAGATCGAAATGTGTTCTGCCGTTTATTGCGGCAGCTTGTCGTCGACGCCCTTGACGTAGAAATTCATGCCGAGCAGCGTGCCGTCGTCGGCGACCTCGCCATCCTTCAGCCACGCCGAGCCATCCTGCTTGGCGATCGGTCCGGTGAAGGGGTTCCAGCCGCCGGCGATCTTCTTTTCGCTCGCTTCGGCCATCGCCTTCACGTCGTCGGGCATGTTGGTGTAGGGCGCGAGCTTGACCGCGCCGTCCTTGATGCCGAGCCAGACATTGTCCGGCTTCCAGCTGCCGTCGATGGCTGCCTGTACGCGGCTGATATAATACGGGCCCCATTCGTCGGTCAGCGACGTCAACTGCGCGTTCGGCGCGAACTTGATCATGTCGGACGACTGGCCGAAGCCGTGCAGCTTGCGCTCTTCGGCCACCTGCAGGGCAGCGGTCGAGTCGGTGTGCTGGACGATGATGTCGGCGCCCTGGTCGAACAGTGCCTTGGCGGCGTCGGCTTCCTTGCCCGGATCGAACCACGAGTTCACCCAGACGATCTTGGCCTTGAAGTTCGGGTTGATCGATTGCGCGCCGAGCATGAAGGAGTTGATGCCCATCACCACTTCCGGGATCGGGAAGGAGACGATGTAACCGGCGACGCCGGACTTCGATTCCTTGGCGGCGATCTGGCCGAGCACGTAGCGGCCTTCATAGAAGCGCGCATTGTAGATGCCGAGATTATCCCCGGTCTTGTAGCCGGTGGCGTGCTCGAACATCACCTTGGGAAACTTCTTGGCGACCTTCACTTCGGCGTCCATGAAACCGAACGAGGTGCCGAAGATGATCTTGCAGCCTTCGCGCGCCAGACGCTCGAAAGCACGGTCGGCGTCTGGGCCTTCGGAGACGTTCTCCAGATAGGCGGTCTCGACCTTGTCGCCGAGCGCCTTCTCGACCTCGAGGCGGCCCTGGTCGTGCTGGTAGGAATAGCCGAAATCGCCGATCGGGCCGGTGTAGACCCAGCACGCCTTCAACTTGTCGGCGGCCTGCGCGGACGCCGCCAGCGACATTGCGGCAGTCGTGGTCATCAGGGCAATAAGCAGTTTTTTCATTGTGTTACCTCTCTGAGTTAAGCCTTGGAGCTTCCCGTCTTGTTCTTGTTGTCAACGATCCGGAACGAATGGCTGCCCCAGGGATGCCGGCGTGTTCATCATCGTCAGACGCTTGTCGCGCGAGATTAGAACGAGAACCACGACGGTTGCCAGATAGGGCAGAGAAGAAAGCATCTGCGAGGGCACCGGAATGCCAAAAGCCTGTGCATGAAGCTGGCCGATCCACACCGCGCCGAAGATGTAGGCGCCGGCCAGCACCCGCCACGGCCGCCAGGATGCGAACACCACCAGGGCGAGCGCGATCCAGCCGCGGCCAGCGGACATGTTCTCGACCCACTGCGGCGTATAGACGAGCGACAGATGCCCGCCGGCAAGACCGGCGCAGGCGCCCCCGAAGATGACCGCGAGGTAGCGATAGCGGATGACCTTGATGCCAAGCGCATGCGCCGATGTATGGCTGTCGCC
>NZ_RZSJ01000869.1:0-1672 GCF_003998025.1 Mesorhizobium sp. M8A.F.Ca.ET.021.01.1.1 | reverse complement strand
ACCTTCATGAATTTGAGAATGTCGATGTCGTCCTTGTCCCACTCGATGACCTGGCGATCGGCCATGCGGGCGGGCTCGATCGGCACCAAGTCGTCGAGCCGGTCATTGGTCAGAACGAAGCCGCCGGGATGCTGTGACAGATGCGGGGGCGTGCCCTCGAGCTGTTGCGCCAGTTCGAGCGTCAGCCGCAGCCTCCGATCGGCCACGTTGAAATTGAGCTCTCGAGCGCGCGTCTCGTCGATGCCTTCGCCGTGGCCCCAGACCTGGGGCGAGAGCAACTTGGTGACGTCCTCGGGCAGGCCGAGAGCCTTGCCAATGTCGCGGACCGCACCTTTGGTGTGATAGCGCACCACGGTCGAGCAGAGGGCACTGTGGTCGCGGCCATAGGTCTCATAGACCCACTGCATGACGATTTCGCGCCGCTCATGCTCGAAAACGACATCGATATCCGGGGGCTCGTTGCGCTCCTGCGAGACAAAGCGCTCGAAAAGGAGATTGTTGCGCTCGGGATCGATGCTGGTGATGCCAAGCACGTAGCACACGGCGGAGTTCGCTGCCGACCCTCTGCCCTGGCACAGGATGTCCCTGCTGCGCGCGAACTGCACGATGGCGTTCACGGTCAGGAAGTATGGGGCGTATTGCAGGATCTCGATCAGGCGCAGTTCATGCTTGATGACAGCCACCACCTTGTCGGGGACGCCCTCGGGATAGCGGCGCTCCGCGCCTTCCCAGGTGAGCTTTTCGAGCGCCTGCTGCGCCGTCAGCCCGGGCAGCATCTTTTCCTCGGGATACTGGTAGGCGAGTTCGTCGAGCGAGAAGCGGCACTGCCGGGCAATCTCGACCGTACGCGCAAGCGCCTCCGGATAGCGCGAAAACAGGCGTTCCATCTCCTCGGGCGGCTTGAGATAGCGGTCGGCGTGGCGCTCGCGCCGAAACCCCAACTCGTCGATGGTGATGTTGTGGCGAATGGCGGTCACTACGTCCTGGAGGATGCGCCGGCCGGGCTCGTGAAACAGAGCGTCGTTCGTCACCACCGTCGGCACCCTCATTTGGACGGCAAGGTTTGCGAGTTCGTGCAGCCGGACCTGGTCATTGGGTCGGCGACGCAAGGTGAGGGCCAGATAGGCGCGATCGCTGAAGGTCTCCCGCAGGCGACGCAGTTGCATCGCGCAGTTGTCGTCAGCCCGATCGGGAACGAGAACGGCGATCAGGCCCTCGGCATAGTCGGCCAGGTCGCTCCATTCGAGATGGCATTGGGCCTTGCCGCCGCGTTTCTTGCCGAGGGTCAGCAGCCGGCACAGACGCGAATAGGCGGCCCGATCGGTGGGATAGACGAGCAGGGACATGCCGTCGACGAGATCGAGGCGACAGCCGACGACGAGCCTGACGCCGGTGTCCTTGGCGGCCTGATGTGCCCGCACAATGCCGGCTAGAGAATTTCGGTCGACTACAGCCAAGGCCTCAATGCCGAGCGCCGCCGCCTGCGCGAACAGCTCAACGCAAGAGCTGGCGCCGCGCAGGAACGAGAAATGGCTGGTCACCTGCAATTCGGCATAGCGCGGGGTGGTCATGCGAAGACCCCGTGCAGGAACCATTTGTGCGAGCCGGTCTCGCGATCCTCGCCGTCACCGGCGCGGTAGATCCAGAAGCGCTCGCCGGACTCGTCCTCCAC
>NZ_RZSJ01000868.1:0-1673 GCF_003998025.1 Mesorhizobium sp. M8A.F.Ca.ET.021.01.1.1 | reverse complement strand
GGTTCATTGCTCGACGTCTTCAAGCGTTGGAGAACATGGGAATTCCTCGGCTTTCGTCAAGGCTTCTTCCAGCGTGAGCCTGGAGCGGCGCGCGATGTCAGCACGATAAGGAAAGTCCGTGCGGTGGTGAGCGCCGCGGCTTTCTTCGCGCAGGAAGGCCGCAACCGCGATCAGCAGTCCCACTACCGCGGGATCGGACGCCGCATCGTGGCGTTTGGCCAGCGGAAGCAATGTGCTCACGGCCTCGCGCAACATCTCGCCATTGCGCTTCACGCCAAGGCTGCGTGAGAGGAGAGGGCGCAAGGAGAGTGGATCGGGCGCCGGATTTCCCGTGCCGTCAATCTTGTTCTGACGCCGAGGGGAGATCCCGCCACGCTTTCAGCGACCCAGTGCGCGCATACAATCGCCTCGGTCAGCGAGTTGCTGGCAAGCCTGTTGGCGCCGTGCAGTCCGGTCGAGGCGACTTCGCCGCAAGCCCACAGTCCGGCAACGGAGGTACGTCCGTCCCGGTCCACCGCGACGCCGCCCATGTGATAGTGCTGGGCCGGCCGTATCGGAATGAGGTCTTGCGCCGGGTCGATGCCTGCGCCCCGGCAGGCCGAGGCGATCGTCGGAAACTGCCGCGCGAATGTCGGGCCGGGCTTTTCTCGTCCATCCAGAAAGACGCGGTGGCCGTTCGAAAGATGCGTCCAGATGGCGCGCGCCACGACGTCGCGCGGCGCGAGTTCCGCGTCCTGCAAATATTCGAGGAAGCGCTGGCCGGTTTCGTCGACAATCGTTGCGCCTTCACCGCGAACCGCTTCGCTGATCAGCGGCATCGGGCGAGCCGGCCCATCAAGCGCGGTCGGGTGGAACTGGATGAACTCGAGGTCGGCAAGGACAGCACCGGCGCGCGCCGCAAGTGCCAGCCCCTGTCCGGAGCTGCCTAGCGGGTTTGTCGAGTCGTGAAACAGCCCGCCAATCCCGCCGGTCGCGAGGACGACCCGTCCCGTACCCAGGAACACAGGACTAGTCGAACAGCTTGCCCAAACGCCCGTGACCTTGTTGTCCTCCACCGCCAGCCGCCGCGCCTCCACACCCTCGACCATCACAATCGACGGAGCAGAACGCACGGCTTCGACCAGCGCGCGCATGATCTCCTGTCCACTGCCGTCGCCGTCAGCATGAACGATGCGCCGGCGACCGTGCGCGGCCTCCAATCCAAGGCGCAGTGCTCCTTCAGGCGTCCGATCGAAGCGGACCCCAAGGGTCGACAGGTTCTCAATCGCGCTAGGGGCCGCATGAAGGATGCGGGTTGCGATTTCTGCGTCGCAGAGCCCGGCGCCAGCGGCGAGCGTATCGGCCAGATGCAGCATTGGGTTGTCGTCATCGCCGAGGCTGGCAGCCAGGCCGCCCTGTGCCCACGCACTCGATGCTTCTGATCCGAGCGGCGTCCTGGACAAAACAAGCACGGGTTCTGGCGCCAGATGAAGCGCGGTCAATAATCCGGCAATGCCGCCGCCAATTATGATGGGCCGGCCAAAGAAGCTGCGGACATCCGCGCTCATACGGCGAGCATCCGCTCGACGGCCAGCCGCGCGCGGCCGGCGATCTCGGGTGAGATGGTCACGACATGGCGGTTCTGCTCGAGCGCGGCGCGGGTATTGGGGAGCGTTATCCGCTTCATATTGGGG
>NZ_RZSJ01000867.1:0-1675 GCF_003998025.1 Mesorhizobium sp. M8A.F.Ca.ET.021.01.1.1 | reverse complement strand
GCGCTTACGTCGCTGGCACTGGCGCTCTCGGGCGCGGCTGCCTATGGCGACGATGCCGGTCTCTGGCAGCCGCAGATCCGGGCCATTATCGGCGCCGACAACAATGGCGGCAACGCTGCGCTCGAAGGCTTCATCCCGATCAAGCAGACCGCCGAATCGGTGCTGTTCCTGGATGTCCGGGCCAAGCACGATTTCAAGGATGCCTTCGGCCAGGATATCGGCCTTGGCATCCGCCGCATCGTCAACCCCGACCTGATGCTCGGCGGATACGCCTATTTCAATGCCGAGAGCTACGGCGGCACCCAGTTCACCGGCGGCACGCTGGGCGTCGAGGCGATCACGCCGAATTTCGACGCGCATGTGAACGTCTTCGTGCCGATCAAGGGCGACTCGACCGACCACTCGACCAGCTCAACCCTGTCGATGGTCTCCAACCAGCTGATCGAGCAGATCTCGGTGCTCGACCATCGCGATTACGCGGCCTGGGGCATCGAAGGCGAGATCGGCGCCCAGGTTCCGGTCAACCTGCCCGACAAGCATTCGCTGCGGCTGGATATTGGCGGTGATCATTTCGAGGATCCGCACGGCGATGACGGCAGCGTCACCGGCGCCAAGGCCGGCATCGAATATGAGATCGGTGATGTCTTCGGCACCGGAACGTCGCTGACCTTCACCGGTGAGGTGCGCAACGACAACCGCGACGACACCCAGTTCGCCGGCAGCGTGCGGCTGAACATCCCGTTCAATCCGGGCCACGGCTCGGACAGCACCGGGGCCATCGGCACGGACCCGGTCTATCCGGCCAGCGAAGGCCTGCGCAAGCGCGTCAACGAGCGGGTGCGCGGCGATATCGGCGTCAGGGTCCAGTCGCAGGACAAGATCGGCGGCTCGACGACGCGCGTCGCCATCAACGCCGCCACCAATGCCGCGTTCGGCAAGTTCTATTTCGCCGATGGCGGTTTGGCCGGCGCCGGCACGCAGGCCGACCCGACGACACTGGACGACGCGGTCACCAAGGCCGGCAATGGCGGTTTTGTCGTTGCCCTGGGTGGCAGTGGCAATCTGACGACTGCCGGCGTGACACTTGCCACTGGCCAGACCGTGATCGGCGGTGGCCAAAGCGTCACCGCGAAACTGTCCGGCGGCGGCACCGCCACCTTCAATCTGGGCGGCAGCGACGGCACGATCCAGGGCACCAACGTCGCCAACAACGTCATCACGCTCGGCACCGGCAACACGCTGAACGGCATCACCATCACCGGCGGCGCCGACGGCATCTTCGGCAACAACGTCACCGGCACGACGCTGACCAAGGTCACGGTGACGGGCGCCGGCGGCAACGGCGCCGAGTTCACCGGCAATTCTACCAACGTCAAGGCGTCCGATTTCACGTCCACGAATAACGGTCTCGACGGCCTGCACATCGAGGACAACGGCACCTACAATTTCACTGGCACGACGCTGCTGTCGGGCAATCTCGACGACGGCCTCGATATCACCGGCCAGGGCACCTACACCTTCGCGACGGTCAATGCGCTTGATAATACCGACCGCGGCATCACCGTGCAGGGCACGTCGAGCGGCGGCAGCTTCACCACCACCGGCGGCACTATCTCCGGCAATGGCGGCGTCGGCGTCTACATCGACCCGATCACCGCGCATGTGGTGCTGGATT
>NZ_RZSJ01000866.1:0-1677 GCF_003998025.1 Mesorhizobium sp. M8A.F.Ca.ET.021.01.1.1 | reverse complement strand
AACAAACCGCAGCCGCTCGTCCATGATCCCAGTTTCTCGCCAAACCATCGCCGGTCCTCCCGGCGGACAAGAAAACTGTCACCCATGCTATCGGTCCATTCTGTTACCTATCTATCCGGTTCGGACAACAGGCCCCTCTCCCCGTCACTATACGGGGAGAGGATGCCGGCAGGCAGGTGAGGGGCGGCGGCAACCTGAAGCGATTGGCCGCTCTCAAATTTGACCATGTGGACAAAAGTCTAGACCCGTTCCATAGTTCCTCGTCTGACATTCTTAGGGAACAGCCGGCTCGACACGGCTGTCGAACAGAGGGGCACTTCAATGGAAAACCGGAAGAACAAATCTCATTTGATCCGCGAAGGGCTCTCGCGGCGCAACGTGCTCGAACTGGGCGCGCTGGGTTTCGCTGCGGCGATGCTGCCGGGTGCGGCCTTCGCGGCGGGCAAGAAACTGAAGGTGGCGGCTATCTTCGCCACGCCGATCGAGGAACCCTGGGACAACCAGATCCACGTCGCACTGCAGAAGGCCGAAAAGGAACTCGGCATCGAATACAAATGGTCCGAGAAGGTGCAGACCGCCGACTTCAGCCGCGTCATGCGCGAATATGCGCAGGGCGGGTACCAGCTGGTGCTGGGCGACGCCTTCGCCGCCGAGCGTGAATCGCGCCGCACGGCCAAGCAGTTCCCCAAGACCGCATTTCTGTTCGGCTCAGGCGCGGGGCCGGCCGAACCCAATTTCGGCGTCTTCGACAACTGGATCCACGAGCCTGCTTATCTCTCCGGCATGATCGCCGGCAAGATGTCGAAGTCGGGTACGGTCGGCGCGGTGGCGGCGATGGGCATTCCGGAAGTGAACCGGCTGGTCAATGCCTTCTTCGCTGGCGCCAAGGAGGTCAATCCGAACGTCAAGAAGAAGGTCGCCTTCATCGGTTCCTTCTTCGATCCGCCCAAGGCCAAGGAAGCGGCGGTGGCGCAGATCGACGCCGGCGTCGACGTCATCTATGCGGAACGCTTCGGCGTCATCGAGGCGGCGGTCGAGAAGAAGATCCTCGCCATCTCCAACATGTCCGACCAGTCGAGCCTCGGCCCCGATACGGTCATCACCGGCCCGGTCTGGGACATGTACCCGACGGTCGAGCAAGCGATCAAGCTGGTCAAGGCCGGCGTCTACACGGCGCAGGACTACGGCGATTTCTCGCGCATGGCCAAGGGCGGCTCCTATCTCGCGCCCTTCCACAAGTTCGACAAGACGCTGCCCGCCGACGTCAAGGATCTGGTCGGGAAGAAGAAGGCCGAGATCCTCGAAGGCAATTTCCGCGTCGACGTCGACGAGAACACGCCGGTTTCGGATTAGGTTTTGTTGCTTGAGAGGTCGGCGCCAGGCGCCCCCTCTCTGCCCTCGGAATGCAAATTCAGGAGCACCCTTGCCCGCCCCACTCATCGAAATGCGCGGCATCACCAAGAGCTTCGGCGCCGTCAAGGCGAACGAGGCTGTCGATCTCAGCGTGGCGCCAGGAGAAATCCTCGGTTTGCTCGGCGAGAACGGCGCCGGCAAGACCACATTGATGAACGTGCTGTTCGGTGCTTATGCGCCGGATGCCGGCGAGATCCTGATCCAGGGCCGGCCGGCGCGGATCACCAGTTCGGCGGATGCGCTGGCCGCCGGCATCGGCATGGT
>NZ_RZSJ01000865.1:0-1682 GCF_003998025.1 Mesorhizobium sp. M8A.F.Ca.ET.021.01.1.1 | reverse complement strand
CTGCCCGACCTGGTCCGGCGCTTCCCGCCGGACAGGATCGCTCCGCTCGCAGCCGACATCGACCGGGAGAACGAATTCCCCGCGCATCTGTGGCACGAACTCGGCGCGCTCGGCCTGCTCGGCATAACCGCCGATCCCGATTTCGGCGGCAGCGGCATGGGCTATCTCGCCCACGTGATCGCGGTCGAGGAGATTTCGCGCGCCTCGGCATCGGTCGGCCTCTCCTATGGCGCCCACTCCAATCTCTGCGTCAACCAGATCAACCGTTGGGCAACACCGGCACAGAAGGAAAAATACCTGCCGCCGCTGTGTTCGGGCGAGCATGTCGGGGCGCTCGCCATGTCGGAGCCCGGCGCCGGCTCCGACGTGGTGTCGCTCAAGCTGCGCGCCGATAAGCGCAATGACCGTTATGTGCTCAACGGCACCAAGATGTGGATCACCAACGGTCCGGACGCCGAAACGCTGGTCGTCTACGCCAAGACCGACCCGGAACGGCAATCGCGCGGCATCACTGCCTTCATCGTCGAAAAGGCGATGCCGGGGTTTTCGGTGGCGCAGAAGCTCGACAAGCTCGGCATGCGAGGCTCCAACACCGGCGAACTGGTCTTTTCGGATGTCGAGGTACCGTTCGACAATGTGCTGCACGAGGAAGGACGCGGCGTCGAGGTGCTGATGTCTGGCCTCGACTATGAGCGCACCGTGCTTGCCGGCGGGCCGATCGGCCTGATGGCGGCGTGCCTCGACGTGGCGATCCCCTATGTTCACGAGCGCAAGCAGTTCGGCCAGCCGATCGGGGAATTCCAGCTCGTGCAAGGCAAGCTTGCCGACATGTATACGGCGATGAACGCAGCGCGCGCCTACGTCTACGCCGTCGCCGCCGCCTGCGACCGCGGCCAGACCAGCCGTAAGGATGCCGCCGGCTGCGTGCTGTTTGCCGCCGAGAAAGCGACGCAGATGGCGCTCGACGCCATCCAGCTGCTTGGCGGCAACGGCTATATCAACGACTATCCGACCGGCCGGCTGCTGCGCGACGCCAAGCTCTACGAGATCGGGGCCGGCACCAGCGAAATCCGCCGCTGGCTGATCGGCCGCGAAATCATGGCGGAGGGAGCGTAGCATGGCCACGCTGCAAACCCAGATTTCTCCTTCCTCCGAGACCTTCCGTGCCAATGCCGAGCGCATGAGGGCTCTGGTTGCCGACATCGCCGAAAAGGCCACGGCCGTCGAGCGGGGCGGCTCGGACGAGGCACGCGAGCGCCATGTCGGCCGTGGCAAGCTGTTGCCGCGCGAACGCCTGGCGCAATTGCTGGACACCGGTTCGCCTTTCCTCGAGATCGGCCAGTTCGCGGCCTGGTCGATGTATGGCGAGGAGATTTCGTCGGCCGGCCTGATCGCCGGCATCGGCCGTGTCGAGGGCACCGAGGTGATGGTCGTCGTCAACGACGCCACCGTGAAGGGCGGCACCTATTATCCGCTGACGGTGAAGAAGCATCTGCGGGCGCAGGAGATCGCACTGCAAAACAACCTGCCTTGCGTCTATCTGGTCGACAGCGGCGGCGCCAATCTGCCCAACCAGGACGAGGTGTTTCCCGACCGCGAGCATTTCGGCCGCATCTTCTACAACCAGGCCAACATGTCGGCGGCCGGCATCCCGCAGATCGCCTGCGTCATGGGTTCCTGCA
>NZ_RZSJ01000864.1:0-1684 GCF_003998025.1 Mesorhizobium sp. M8A.F.Ca.ET.021.01.1.1 | reverse complement strand
TCGCTGGGTGCGCCACAATGGCGAGATCAGGTGGAATGGCGGCTTCGTCTATGTCTCGCAATCACTGGCCGGCGAAGCCGTCGCGGCCACCGAAGCCGAGGACGGCCAATGGGCACTTACCTTCCATGATTATCCGCTTGGCATCATCGACACCAGACGTATGAAGCTCGTCCGCCGCAGCGCCGCGCCAACCAAACCGCTTGGCGCTGCGGCGGACGCATAGGGGGAGAACTGTTACCTATGTATCCGGTTCAATCTGTTACCCATCTATCGGCTGGACACCGGCAGGGCAATGAGGGGCGGCGCGGCGTTTCAAGCTAACTTTCAGGCCCAACTTCTTTGCAAGAACCCCAATGAAAAAGGGCGGCGCAAGCGCCGCCCTTCGGGAGGATGATGATCTGCTACGAGATCAGGCCGCCTGGGCTTCCCCAATGACGGCATCGGCGGCACGAGCGGCTTTCAGCACCTTGGCCCACCAGGCGACGTCGTTGACCAGCGCGGTGGCGGCCTGGTTCAGGTGCTCGAGATCCTCGAGCTTCTTCTCGCCCTGGCGCACGGCAAGGAAATCGCCCCAGGCGATATGGACGGCGGACTTGACCGGCGCCATCTGCAATTCGACGGCGTGCAGACGAAGCTGCTCGACGGCGCGCGAGCCGCCGACACTGCCATAGCCGACAAAGCCTGCCGGCTTCTTGTTCCACTCGTTGGCGGCGTAGTCGATGGCGTTCTTCAGCACGGCCGTCGGGCCGTGATTATATTCGGCGGCGGTGAAGATGAAGCCGTCGAATCCGGCGACCTTCTTCTGCCAGCGCTGTGCGACTTCGTTCTGCGACGGCGCCCAGGCCGAAGACGCTACCTCATCGAAGAAGGGCAGCGGAAAGTCGCGCAGATCGACAATTTCGACATCGATATCGGCATGTGCCTTGGCGATCTTGGCGATCCACTGCGTCGGCACGTCGGCGAAGCGGGCGGCGCGCGTCGAACCGACGACAATGGCGATTTTGGGCTTGGACATAAGGGGCTCTCCTTGCGGGAATTTTGGTATCGTTTGGATACCGGCGCTATATGTGATACTGACAAACAGGCGCGCAAGGAGGCACGTTTTTGTTACTGAGGCACCCGCATAACACCGAGGACTGCCGGGCCGTGTCGGAGATCCTGCAGCGCGTCGGCGACAAATGGACCGTGCTCGTGGTCGGCAAACTGGGCGGCGGACCGCTGCGTTTCAACGAGCTGCGCGCGGCTGTCGGCGGCATCTCGCAGAAGATGCTGACGACCACCTTGCGCGGCCTGGAGCGCGACGGCTTCGTCACGCGCAAGGTGTTTCCGACCATTCCGCCGCGCGTCGATTACGAGCTGACCGAACTCGGCCACGAGTTGCTGGTACCGGTCGGCGCGCTCGGCGAATGGGCGCGCAAGAACACGCAGCGCGTTCAGTCGGCGCGCGCCAGATTCGACGAGATGCAAGCCTGAAACCCTTGCACGGCAAGGGATCCTGGATTCGCGCCGCGCGACGCTGCGTGTTTGCAGCGAAGTCATGGTTTCCCTGAAATAGACGCCTTGGTTCGCTGAAAAAGACCTGGGAGTTTGTCTGTGGCGCTCGAGGCTCGGCCCCACGCGTGCTCGCGCCCGCGGCGGAGACCGCATTCCAAAGGCAGCCAATCAGGCCCTTGGCGCCATGGCC
>NZ_RZSJ01000863.1:0-1688 GCF_003998025.1 Mesorhizobium sp. M8A.F.Ca.ET.021.01.1.1 | reverse complement strand
GGGCTGTTTTGCCGGCGGCGTCGCCATTCCGATGGATGGCCCGACCTGGCAGGTGATGCGGCCTTCGCGCAACCGCCGCTGGGGCCATCCGGCGTTGATCGCGCTGATCGAGAAACTGTCGCGCGATGCCGTCGCCGATGGCTGGCCGGGCCTGCTGATCGGCGACATCGCGCAGCCGCGCGGCGGCCCGATGCTGACCGGCCATGCATCGCACCAGATCGGGCTCGATGCCGACATCTGGCTGACGCCGATGCCCGACCGCACGATGACCAGGGCGCAGCGCGAAAACATGAGCGCCACGCTGATGGTCGACGACAAGACTCATCTGGTGAAGGACGCGCTGTGGACGCCGGCGCACACGGCTTTGCTGAAGCGGGCCGCGAGCTACCCGCAAGTCGAGCGCATCCTGGTCAATCCGGGCATCAAGAAAAAGCTCTGCGACACGGTCAAGGGCGACCGTACCTGGCTGCGCAAGATCCGGCCGTTCTGGGGCCATGACTACCATTTCCACATGCGCATCGGCTGCCAGCCCGGTTCGCCCACTTGCAAGGGGCAGGAAGCGACGCTGGATGAGGACGGTTGCGGCAAGCCGCTGGCCTGGTGGTTCACGCAGGAGCCCTGGCGGCCCAACAAGAACCCCGATGCGCCCAAGGCCCGCGACCTGATGACGATGGCCAACCTGCCCAAGGAATGCCGCGCCGTGCTCGACGCGCCCGGGCCCGCCTCGGCCGAGGCGGCGACCTATAACGGTAGCGCTGTGCCGGTCGCGGTGGCGGCGCCCGAACCCGAAGCGCCGTCGCTGCCCGCCACCACGGCCAGCAGCACGGAAGGCCTGCCAAGCGCGTTGAACGCCTTCACCGCGACACCCGAAGTAGGCGTGCCGGTACCGCGTCCACGGCCGCCGGGGAATTGACGATTGATTGCCGAGGTCGGTGCTGCCCCTCATCGCCCTGCCGGGCACTTCTCCCCGTATAGGGACGGGGAGAAGGAGGCTGGCCGCAGCCTTGGCGCCCTCCTTGCCACGTCAGCGATTGGCGAAACCATCGATGACAGCGCCCCTCTCCCCGTCGCTATACGGGGAGAGGGTGCCGGCAGGCAGGTGAGGGGCGGCGCCGACGGCGCAAGGATCGGATTCAAATTTGAAGCGATTGTCTGGAACTGAAAGCAAGCGCCTTTCCCTTTGCAAGGCCATGCGCTAGTCAACGGGCAAACAGCGGCACGTAGCCCGGACGGGGAACGGACGAGAGCATGCCAAGCACAGCCGATGACGAGACTTTGCTGCGGTTTCCGATCCTGATCGGCGATATCGGCGGCACCAATGCGCGCTTTTCGATCGTGCTCGACGCCAATTCCGAGGCCGGCGAGCCGACCATCGTCCAGACCGCCAATTACACCACCATCGACGAAGCGATCCAGGCGGCCGTGTTCGACCGCTCCTCGGTTCGGCCCAATTCGGCGGTGCTGGCGGTTGCCGGTCCGGTCGACGGCGACGAGATCGAGCTCACCAACTGTCCCTGGGTGGTCAAGCCGAGGCAGATGTTCGCCAATCTGGGCTTGAGCGACATCGTCGTGCTCAACGATTTCGAGGCGCAGGCGCTGGCCGTCGTCGCGCTCGGCGAAGAGCATATGGAAAAGATCGGCGGCGGCACGCCCGAGCCCAATGCCGGCCGCGTGGTGCTGGGTCCGGG
>NZ_RZSJ01000862.1:0-1696 GCF_003998025.1 Mesorhizobium sp. M8A.F.Ca.ET.021.01.1.1 | reverse complement strand
AAGCGAGACATACTTGATGCCAGATCCGAGAGAACCCGATCCCAACCGCGATGTGCCCATGCCGGCTCCCAATTGGAAGCCCGAGCCGATCGGCGAACCGGAGCCGGACCGATTGCCCGACGAGGCGCCGCTACCCAATCCCGACGAGAATGAAGAGCCCCCGATGCATGCGGCCGGCTGACCGGATTGCGCACGTCGTTGGGGTCACTCTTCGTCGAAGCGGCCGCCTTCCCTCGAAGGATCGCGTGAAATGACCGCCTCCTCGACATCGTCGGGCAATGCCTCGTCGCTTTCCTGGTAGGGGTTGTCGTCGTCTTCCTCGGGCAAGTCGCCTTCCTCCTCGGCCCCGTCTTCCACCGCCGCATTGTCGGGAAGGATTTTCGCCCCTGCGAGCGCGTCCCAGTCCTGCTGCCCCATGGCGGGACCTTCGGTTTCGTCGGGGTCTTCGGCCTGCACCGCGGGTTGCTCTGTTTTGCGGGGGTCCATCGTCATTCTCCGAAATCCTGAGGAGTTTGCCCCGGTCGCCTGGCGCCCGGGGCACAAACTTGCCAGCTAGGCGGCCTGTTCCAGGGCACGCTCGTTGACGCCGCCCTCGCCAAGGCTGGAAAGGGCCTCGTCGGTCGCCATCTCCTCCTCGAGGGTCGCGTTGAGGAGGTTGACCACGTCGCCCTTGCCGAGCTGTTCGGCCCAGGCGATCAGCGTGCCGTAGCGCGCGATCTCGTAGTGTTCGACGGCCTGCGCCGCCCCAACCAGCCCGGCGTCCAGCGCGGGGGCGCCCTTGTATTCCTCGAGGATTTCCGAACCCTCCTCGAGGATGCCGTCGATGGCGGGGCAGGTCTTGCCCCGGGCCGGCTTGTCGAGAAGCTCGAAGACCTGTTCGAGGCGATCGACCTGGCCCTCGGTCTCCGCCAGATGTTTCTCGAACGCCGCCGCAAGGTCCTCGGATTCGGCGCCCTTTGCCATTTTCGGCAGCGCCTTCAGGATTTTCTTCTCGGCATAGTAAATGTCCTTCAGCCCATCGAGGAACAAGGCTTCAAGGCCCTTCGTTGCCGCTTTCTTCGCAGTCGCCATAATTGTCATCTCCAATTGTCGTGAAGCCCACCATCGGTGTAGCTGGGACTCAACTTGCTATCGGGACGGTTGTTCCAGCGGTCTCGCAAAGAGGCTGCCTCCGGCTCGGCCCACGCGCCGCCGCGGGGCGAACTCCCTCACTGGATCTGCCGCATGGTGCACCGGCGCGGCGCCTTGTCCGGCCGCCAGCGCAACAATTTGGTGCCATGCCGGAACCTGTCGCCGGTGACGTGATCGAAGCGGACCTCGACCACCAGTTCCGGCCGCAAGGGTTCCCATTCGCCGCTGCGCTGCGTGCTCCAGCGGCTCGGTCCGCCTGGCGCCTTGCCGGTGAAGCCAGGTCCGCCACGCAGCTTTTCGAGCTTTCGGGTGACGCCGGCCCGGTCGTCCCTGCCGATGGTCGAGGTAAAGCCGACATGGTTGAGTTTGCCGCTCTCCTCGTAGAGGCCGAGCAGGAGCGAGCCGACCTCCTTGCTGCCGGCCAGATAGCGAAATCCGCCTACCACGCAGTCGGCCGTACGCAACCGTTTGACCTTGACCATCGCGCGTTCGCCCGGCCGGTAGGGGTCGGCCAGCAATTTGGCGACGACGCCATCGGTGGGGCCGTGGCCGGCCCCTTCCAGCC
>NZ_RZSJ01000861.1:0-1707 GCF_003998025.1 Mesorhizobium sp. M8A.F.Ca.ET.021.01.1.1 | reverse complement strand
GCTCCGGCGGCCGCCGGCCGGGGCTGAGCCGGTTCCAGAAATCGCTGCCGATGCCGGCGATGCAGGACAGGCGGCCACCAAGGTCGCGGAATCCGACGGTCTTGACCATGTCGTCGAGTTCGCCGAGCACGGAGCACACCCTAGCCAGGACCGGCTGTTCGCCGGCAACGGTGACGACAAGAAAAATCGCCGATTGCGAAAGCGGGGCATCGACGCTCTGCGCATCGATCGGCACACGGTCCCAGTTCTTGCCCGACATCCGAGAATCTCCGCTTTTTCCAGGATTTGTTTCAGATCGTCCGGCAGGACGCAATACGGGATGATTTGCCTCTTTATCGACACGCGGATGCGGGTAGAGTGCGGCAGAATTTCAATCAACCTGTTCGGAGCTGATGCTCGCACGCCTGTTCGTGATCTTCGGTGGCTTGTTCGTGCTGGTGCTGTGCGCGGCGCTGGTGGTGCCGTATTTTGTCGACTGGACCGGCTACCGCGCCGAGTTCGAGCGCGAGGCAAGCGCCATCCTGGGCCGCAAGGTGACCGTGCAGGGCGACGCCACGGCAAGGCTGTTGCCGTTTCCCTCGGTGACGTTTTCCAACGTCGCCGTCGCCGGCGGCCCCAACGGCCAGCCGGCCATGACCGTCGAGACGTTTTCGATGGATGCGGAACTCGCGCCCTTCCTGCGCGGCGAGGTGCTGATTTTCGACATGCGGCTGGTGCGGCCGAAGGCAATCATAGACATCGCCGCCAATGGTACCGTCGACTGGGCGATGCGGCCGTCTTCGCCCTTCGACCCCGGACAGGTCTCGATCGAGAAACTGACGGTGACGGAAGGGCAGATCGAACTGCGCCATGCCGCCGGCGGCCGCAGCCACATCTTCTCCGAGATCAACTCGACCATTTCAGCCAAATCGCTGGCCGGTCCGTGGCGCATGGACGGCACGTTGCGTCTCGACGGCTTGCGCGCCACGGTTGCGGCCTCGACCGGCAAGGCCGAACCTTCCGGGCAGCTGCGGCTTCGGCTGAAGGCGGACCCCGATGCCTATCCGCTGGTCATCGAGACCGACGGCAATGCGGGCATCGTCAACAGTGCGGCCGTCTATTCCGGCCAGTTCAAGATTTCGGGCGCCGACAAGAATTCAGCCGAGCTGCGCGGCACGGATGGCGCAACGGTGAAGGTCAGCGCCGGCAAGCCCGATCCGGGCTTTCGGCTGAACGGCAAGTTCTCGCTCGATCACCAGAAGCTTGGCGTCGACGAATTCCGTTTCGAGACCGGTCCGCTGGACAATCCCTATACCGCCGACGGCAAGGCCTCGGTCGATCTCGGCCAGAAACCGAGTTTCGCCATCGAGGCCAATGGCGCGCAGGTGCAACTCGACGAGGCGGTGGGTGCGCCGGCCGGCGCGGGCCTGACGCTGGACCAGCGTATCGCGGGGCTGGAACAGGCGCTGCTCGATCTGCCGAAGCCGACAATTCCCGGCACGGTCGAGGTCAAGCTGCCGGCGGTGGTGGCCGGCGACACGACGGTGCGCGATGTTCATCTTTCCGCCGAGCCGGTCGATGACGGTTGGTCGGTGAAATCGCTCGCCGCGACCTTGCCGGGCCGCACCAAGCTGGAAGCCGATGGCAAGGTCATGCTCAACGTGCAGGGCCATTTCGGCTTCACCGGCTCATTGCTGCTGGCGGTGGCGCAACCCTCGGGTTTTGCGG
>NZ_RZSJ01000860.1:0-1719 GCF_003998025.1 Mesorhizobium sp. M8A.F.Ca.ET.021.01.1.1 | reverse complement strand
CTCCCCCACAAGGGGGGAGATTGGCAGCTTCGGTGCCGCGCCCTACTTCCCCGCCATATGGTCGGCAAGCGCCTGCGCCTGGGCAAGCAGTGCGGGGAAGACGGGGTTGTCAGGCAGGCTCTTGCCCATGCAGGCGCGGAAGTCGCTGTCGCCTTTTGCCCAGGCGGCGTCGGCGGCATCGGATGTGTTTTCGTCGCTGTCGCCGGCGGCCTGCTTGACCAGTTTCTGGGCGGCGGCGTCGGCGGCGGTCCAGACCGCGTCGCAGGCCGCGATCTTGGGGACAGGGGGTGTCGCCGGCGCCTCGGCGATCATGACGCTGTTGCCCTTGACGAGCGTGACGACGACCTCCTGGTCGTAGTTCGGCCCGACATCCTGTGCCCAGCCGCCGAGGCGGGCGATCGCCATGTCGGCGCCATCAGGCGTCTTCAGCTTGAAGTCGAGCGTGCCGGTGAAAGCGGCGTCGCTGCCGATGGCCTGGGTGTAGAAGGCATCGAGCTTCAGCGCCGCGTCGAAGTTGGTGGGCAGTTTGAGATCGGCGTCGGTCTCGGCGGCGCGTGATTGCAGCCAGCGCTCGACCAGCCCGCGTGTCGAGGCCACGATGCTGGGGCCATCCTCGGTGCCGTGGCGCAGCCCGTCCAGCATGCCGAATCCGACATCGGAGGAACTGAGGCTTTCGATGTTGATCGTGCCGGCCGCCGGAAAACCCTTGACCGTGAAAGGTCCCAGAAGCGTGGAAAGGCGCTGTTCGAGATCGGCGCGGGCCTTGTCATTGGCCGCATCGAGCGTTTCCACGGCAGCGTTGCCGCTTTCCATCGCGGCGATGGCCGATATCGCCTTGTCGCGCGCGGCGATGTAGTCGTCCTCCGGCGAAGCCGCATGGGCCGCACCGCTCGCCAGCGCCAACACCAAAGTCCAGACCAGACGCATCGTGGAACCTCCGTTTTTACAAGCTCTTCGCGTGGCTTGGTGGCGATTGTGCGGCGGTGAAGTCATGGTGAGGCGTCGCCGATATCGGGGACGCCGGATCAGCTTTGGCACCGCCGGCAACCGCCATATCAGGAAGACGATGAAACCTTCCGATATCCAGGCCGTTATGGCCGTTGTGGCAGACATCAAATCCAAACCCAAGCCGGTCGGCGGCGCCAAACCAAACGGTGCCAGGAAGCCCCGCCAGCGGGAGGCATCCGATGTCGAGGCCGCTTCCGAGGTCGTCGGCGAGGCCGCACCGCCGCCGGAGGCGGTGGAACCTGATCCGCAACTGAGCCCCGAACAGGCCGAGCAGGCGCGCAAGAAATACCTGCTGAAGCGGTTCTGGATCAGCGCGCGCGGCTATTGGAGCCGGCGCGGCGACAAGCTCGCGTGGCCGTGCACGATCGGGCTCCTGATCCTGATCTGCGTCAATGTCGGCTTCCAGTATGGCATCAATGTCTGGAACCGCTCGATCTTCGACGCCATCGAACAGCGCAATGCGCCGACCGTCTATTTCCTGAGCGCCGTGTTCGTGCCGCTGGTGCTTGGCAGTGTCAGCCTCGTCGTCGCGCAGGTCTATCTGCGCATGACGATCCAGCGCCGCTGGCGCTCCTGGCTCACCACGTCGGTCATCGGCCGCTGGCTCACCAATGGCCGCTACTACCAGCTCAATCTCGTCGGCGGCGATCACCAGAACCCGGAAGCTCGCATTGCCGAGGATCTGCGGATCGCCACGGAATCGCCCGTGGA
>NZ_RZSJ01000085.1:0-14712 GCF_003998025.1 Mesorhizobium sp. M8A.F.Ca.ET.021.01.1.1 | reverse complement strand
GAACAGCGCCACCTGGGCATTGCGGGTGCGAGGCGACAGCGCGCCCAGAACCGCCGCCGCACCGCCCTGCTGGCGCCGGATCAGCTCGGCGATGGCGTAGACCTCGTCGGCGGAGAAGGCGACGATCGCGGTGCGCCGTGGCAGGCGCGTCAGTTTCTTGGAACCGGCATAAGCCAGATGCGACAGGCGCGGCCGCGTCACCACCGAGACGCCTTTCAGCAGCCGCTGGAGGATGCCGTGCATGGTGGCCGCGCCGAGCAGCAGCGTTTCCTGGCGACCGCGCAGATGCAGGATGCGGTCAGTGAAGATATGGCCGCGCTCGAGGTCGCCGGCCAGTTGCACCTCGTCGATGGCGACGAAGGCGGCGTCGGTCTCGCGCGGCATGGCTTCGACGGTGCAGACCGAATATTTGGCGCCCGGCGGCTGGATCTTCTCCTCGCCGGTGATGAGCGCCACCTTGTGGGCGCCAACTTTCTCGCAGACGCGCGTGTAGACCTCCCGGGCCAGCAGCCTCAGCGGCAGGCCGATGACGCCGGTTTCGTGCGCCACCATGCGCTCGATGGCGAGATGGGTCTTGCCCGTGTTGGTCGGCCCAAGCACGGCGGTCACGTCGCGGCCCGACAGGATCAGCGGCTCGGTATGTTTCTGCTGGATGTTCATCGGCTCGGAAATAAGGCTTTCTGGCCTCTCGTTGTCGGGAGCGTGCCTGGACGGCGCGTATGACAGCCGACACATAGGGATTTCGGGCGCGAAGCGAAAGCGGAATGTTCCGCCCGGGTTCCGAAGACGCCCGTGTCAGCCCGCAAATCAGTTCCTGCTTAACAGTTGGAACGAGTCTGGAACGAATCAGCGACGAATCGGTGACTCCGTCAGATTCAGCTTTTGTTCACGGCTAGATATGGATTTTGCGACCATGAGTCTCACCACATGCTGAATCAGAAAACTGGCCCGTTTTATGCTAGGCGAACCTCTCTGTTAACTTTCGCCTGTGAACGAGGTCGGGGGCTCGATGCGCACTGCTCAAGATTATGAAATTGTTAATCTTTCTGAATTGTGGGTTAAGAAACTATGGGTGATCTCGGCCTATTAATGTTAACTTCCGCTCAAAGCCGGAACGAATCGGCGACAAAACAGCGTCAGCGCTATTTTCCCTTTTTGTTCCCCCAATATCTTGTGTTGTGAACAGCTTATCCACCGAGAATCCACAGGCTTGCCCACAGGTTTCGCGCAGGCGCGCTGCCGCCATTAACCTTTGCGTGCCGGATTGGGGCAGCCGCTCGTAGCGAGGGGTTTTAGGCCCAGAGCATCACTTGAAAACGGACCGGTTTCCCGGTCCGTTTTCGCCCGTCAAGGCCGCTGGTTGGTGGGCAGGCGAAAATCAATGCCTAGACGAAGTACTGGCCGCCATTGGCGGTGAGGGTCGAGCCGGTGATGAAACCGGCATCCTCGGAAGCGAGGAAGACGACGCAGCGCGCGATCTCTTCCGGCTCGCCGAGGCGGCCGACCGGGATTTGCGGGATGATGCGCTCGTTGAGCACTTTCTCGTCGATCGCCTTGACCATCTCGGTGGCGATGTAGCCCGGGCAGATGACGTTGACGGTGATGCCCGCGCGGGCGCCTTCCTGGGCGAGCGCTTTCGAGAAGCCGATGTCGCCGGCCTTGGCAGCGGAGTAATTGACCTGGCCGGCCTGGCCCTTCTGGCCGTTGATCGAGGAGATGGTGATGACGCGGCCGAACTTGCGGTCGCGCATGCCGCTCCACAGCGGATGGGTCATGTTGAAGACACCGGACAGATTGGTGTCGATCACCTCTTTCCACTGCTCGCGCGTTATCTTGTGGAACATGGCGTCGCGGGTGATGCCGGCGTTGTTGACCAGTACCGAGACAGGGCCGAGGTCGGCCTCGATCTGCTTGATGCCGGCGGCGCAAGCGTCATAATCGGCGACGGACCATTTGTAGACCGGAATGCCGGTCTCGGCCTTGAATTTCGCCGCCGCATCGTCATTGCCGGCATAGTTCGCGGCAACCGAATAGCCGGCAGTCTTCAAAGCGATCGAGATGGCAGCGCCGATACCGCGCGATCCACCCGTGACGATTGCAACCTTGGTCATGTGTTCTCCTCCCGTTGGTCGGAGGAGCGAATAGGGAGTAGCCAATAGCGAATAGGGTTTGATGTCCCGCCGCGCTGAGGCCGTTCTTCCTTATTCGCTACTCCTGTTCGCTATTGGCTTGTTCAGATGGCTTCGACGCACATGGCGACGCCCATGCCGCCGCCGATGCATAGGGTGGCCAACCCCTTCCTGGCGCCGCGGCGACGCATCTCGAAGACCAGCGTGTTGAAGACGCGGGCGCCCGAGGCGCCGATCGGATGGCCGATGGCGATGGCGCCGCCATTGACGTTGACGATCGAGGGGTCCCAGCCCATGCCCTTGTTGACGGCGCAGGCCTGCGCGGCGAAAGCCTCGTTAGCCTCGACCAGGTCCAGATCGCCGACCGACCAGCCTGCCTTTTCCAGAGCGCGCTTCGAAGCGGGAATAGGTCCGGTGCCCATGATCGCCGGATCGACGCCGGCGGTTGCCCAGGACACGATGCGCGCGAGCGGGGTGACGCCGCGCCGAGCGGCCTCCGCTTCGCTCATCAGCAGCGCGCCGGCGGCGCCGTCATTGATGCCGGAGGCGTTGGCGGCGGTCACCGTACCGTCCTTGTCGAAGGCCGGCCTCAGCTTGGTCATAGCATCGATCGTGGCGCCGTGGCGGATGTACTCGTCCTGATCGACAACCGTGTCGCCCTTCTTGCCCTTGATGGTGAAGGCGACGATCTCGTCCTTGAACTTGCCGGCTTTCTGCGCGGCCTCGGCCTTGTTCTGCGAGCCCAGCGCGAACTGGTCCTGGTCGTCGCGGGTGATCTGGAACTGGCGGGCGACGTTCTCGGCGGTGTTGCCCATGTGGTAGCCGTTGAAGGCGTCCCACAGCCCGTCCTTGATCATGGTGTCGATCATCTTGTAGTCGCCCATCTTGACGCCGGCGCGCAGATGCTCGGCGTGCGGCGACAGCGACATCGATTCCTGGCCGCCGGCGATGATCACCTTGGCGTCGCCGGTGGCGATCTGCTGCATGCCGAGCGCGATGGCGCGCAGACCCGAGCCGCAAACCTGGTTGAGGCCCCAGGCGGTGGTTTCCTTGGGCAGGCCGGCAAGGATCGAGGCCTGGCGGGCTGGGTTTTGGCCTTGCGCCGCGGTCAGCACCTGGCCGAGGATGACCTCGTCCACCTCGGCCGCCTCGACGCCCGTACGTGACAAAAGCTCCTTGATGACGACAGCACCGAGTTCATGCGCCGGCGTGGCCGCGAAAGCACCGTTGAAGGAGCCGACGGCCGTGCGTGCGGCACTGGCGACAACGATGGAATTGGCAGAGGACATATTCTTCTCCAGACTTCGAGCTGTCATGTTTTCAGGCATTGTTGGCAACTTTTCTTGCCCTTTCCATGACCCAAGTCAAACCGGAAATCGGCATGGCGCCCATGCGCCGCAAGCAGGTCGCGCATCGCCGTGCCGGCGGACCGGGCGCTGCTGCGCAGCATATTTTGCCCGCTATGCAGCATAATATGATCCCGCAGTGCACAAACTGCTTGGAATTGTGGGGCTTTTGCGCATATCCTCAAAAAGGGCGCAATCGTTACCGGCTGCTTACTCAGGCGTGCCGGTGTCCGGGGAGGATGCAGATGGCCGCAAAAGACGACCCGATCATTATCAAGAAATACGCCAACCGCCGCCTCTATAATACGGGGACGAGCACCTATGTGACGCTCGAGGATCTGGCCGAGATGGTCAAGAAGGGCGAGGAATTCACCGTCCAGGACGCCAAGACCGGGGACGACATCACCCATCCGGTGCTGACGCAGATCATCTTCGAGCTGGAGAACAAGGACGGGCAGAACATGCTGCCGATCCCGTTCCTGCGCCAGCTGATCGCCTTCTATGGCGACCAGATGCAGATGATCGTGCCGAGTTTCCTCGAACAATCGATGATCGCCTTCTCCAAGGAACAGGAGCGGTTCCGCGAGCAGATGAAGGGGGCCATCGGCAAGTCGCCGCTGGACGTGATGAAGATGGCGACGCCGATGAAGGCGCTGGAAGAACAGACACGGCGCAACATGGAAATGTTCCAGAATGCGATGCGGCTGTTCACGCCATTTCCGCCGGCGGGTTCCGCACCCGCCGCGGCCCCTGCCGAATCGGCCAGGAAGGAAGCGCCGGAGAAACCCGACGATCTGCAGCAGCTGAAGGACCAGATCGCTGCCATGCAGCGCAAGCTCGACACAATGTCGTAAGGGGCGGGGTCCAGGCCAAAATCCGCCGGTGTCTTATCGGTCGATGGTCGACTGCCACAGGTCGCGGATTTCGTCGGGTAGCCCGTCCAATGGGCATCATGGGCGCAGGACACCAGGCTCCTTGCCCGAAGCGAAGGGCAGGTCCTCATCCTGCCAGCCTGAAATGCCACCGATCATGATCTTGACCGGAAGACTAAGGCTGGCCAGTTTGAAGGCCGCCCGATCCGCGCCATTGCAGTGCGGGCCGGCGCAATAAACCACGAACAGCGTGCCTGACGGCCATTTTCCCATCCGCTCGGCCGATATCTCGCGGTGCGGCAGATGCAGCGCGCCCGGTACATGGCGGCATTCATAGGCTTGCGGCGATCCGACGACGTGCAGAAGCACGAAGTCCGGCTCTCCGCCGCGCAGCGTCGCGGCGACATCGGAACAGTCGGTTTCCACGGAAAGCCGGCGCAGGAAATGGTCCCGGGCAATCTCCGGCGATGCCGCCGGTATGTCTGTCACATAGCTCATCAAATTTCTCCATCTCTGATGGAGCTGTTCTCCATCGCTGATAGGTCAGAGGTAGCGCAGCGAGCCGGGCGATTGCAGCTGGCAGCTTTGCCATATATCGTCAAGATCATGCCAAACATGTCGCTTGCCAGTCCGCCCCCTGCCAACCCGCTTGTCGTCGCAATCGCCTATGACGGGCTGTGCACGTTCGAATTTGGCGTGGCGGCCGAGGTGTTCGCCTTGCCCAGGCCTGAGATGGGCCCGGATTGGTACCGTTTTGCCGTTGCCGGCATAGACGCCGGTGAAATGCGTGCGATGGGCGGCGTGCGCATCCTCGCCGATGGCGGACCTGACTTGATCAGCGAGGCCGGCACGGTCATCGTGCCGGGATGGCGCGGTGTGGATTGTCCTGTGCCGCCTTTGCTGATCGACGCACTTCGCAAGGCGAGCGAGCGGGGTGCGCGGGTTCTTTCCATCTGCTCGGGCGTCTTCGTGCTTGCCGCGGCCGGCCTGCTCAAGGGCAAGAAGGCAACCACGCATTGGCGCTACGGCGAAAGGCTGAAGGAGCGGTACCCCGACATCACGGTGGTACCCGATGTCTTGTACATCGACGAGGGCAATGTGCTGACATCGGCCGGCAGCGCGGCCGGCATCGACCTGTGCCTGCATCTGGTTCGGCGCGATTTCGGCACCAAGGCGGCCAACATGGTGGCGCGCCGCCTGGTCGTGCCGCCGCACCGCGACGGCGGCCAGGCGCAATATGTCGAGAGCTCGGTGCCCGAACCTCACGAGCGCAGTCGGCTTGGACCGTTGATAGACAGGATGCGCGCCGACATTTCCGCCGACTATCCGGTCGCCACCCTGGCCGGGATGGCCGGGATGAGCGAGCGGACATTTCTACGCCGGTTCGCTGCCGCAACCGGCGTCACGCCGGCAAGCTGGCTCCTGTCCGAACGGCTTTCTCGGGCGCGTACGCTGCTCGAAGATACAAGCTTGCCGATCGACCGCGTTGCCGAGACGGCCGGATTTGGCGCGGCGGCGACGTTGCGGCATCATTTCCGCCGGCGGTTCGCCACGACCCCCGCCACATACCGGGCGCGGTTCGGGGCCAACGCCAACTCCGGCTGACAACGTCTCAGGCCATCACGTCAACAATCCCTCATAGCGGCCGCGCGGCCTGATGATGCTGCCGCTCACGATCTGTTCGACCATGTGCGCGGCCCAGCCGACGCTGCGTCCAAGCGCGAAGAGCTGGAACGGCGCATCGCGCGGCAGGCCAAGGCCGCGCGTCAGCACGGCAAGGGCAAAGTCGATATTCGCTGGAGCGCCGGTCGCGGCGATGGCGGCGGTTTCCAACGACCGCAATGTCTCGTCATTGTTGTCGATGGCCGTGGCGCGGGGATCGCCCTCGGGATAGAGTTGGTGGCCGAAACCCGGCAGCGGCCGGTCGTGGCCGAGCCAGCGCCGGATCGCGGCATCGGATCCATGACTTGCGGCGTCCTCCGCCAGTTGCATAACCGCCTCGCCGGCACCGCCGTGGCGCGGGCCGGACAGCGTCGCCAGGCCCGCGAGCAGGCACGCGGCGGGCGAGGCGCCGGTCGAGGCCGCGACGCGGGCCGCGAAGGTCGATGCGTTGAGTTCGTGATCGGCGAGCAGGACAAGGGCACGGCGGATTGCTTCCGCGCCATCATCGTCCACCGACCAGCCCCGTGCCAATCGCCGATGCACTGGTTCCGGTCCCGCCACGGCACCGAGGGCGCCGGCCAGCACGCCGATCGCGTGCGCCGCGTCGGCGCATAGCGAGGCGGCACTTCGTCCCAGCGAAGGCCGCGCCTGGCCGGCAAGCAAGGCGAGTTGCGCAAAGGCCGGGGCGCGGCCGATCTGGCGCGCCGCATCCGGCGACGGCGTTTCGAAACGGACGGGGCGAGGCAGAGCCCAGAGCAGCCCAGCGGTTTCTTCCAGCGTGGCATGGTCGGACAGCGCTGCGGCGTCCCGGCCTCGATAGATGAGGTGGCCGTGCCAGACGGTCGAAACCGAAGTGACAATCGACGGCTCGCCCCAGGCGATCGCGCTCTCGGCGATGGCCGACGGGCTGCGCCCTCGCGCCCTTCGCGTTGCCAGCGCCGCGATGTCGTCGGCGCGGTACTGGCTGCGGCGCGGATCGTCCCGATCCGGGCGCATGCCGATGCGTCCGCGGCTGACATAGGCATAGAGCGTCTGCGGCCTCACGCGCAGCCTTTCCAGCGCCTCTTCCCGCGACAGCCATTCGGACATTTGGGTCTCTGATATTGATTCTATTGATCAAGATTGATGGATATGGTGCTCACCCTTATCTCCCATCGGGAAAAGCTTCAAGGAGACAAGGCTATGGCGAATGGGCTCGATGATGTGGTGGCGGCCGAAACCGTGCTGTCCGATGTGGATGGTCTAGGCGGTCGCCTGACGATCCGGGGCCATTCGCTTGGGGAATTGGCAGGGCGATGGAGCTACGCCCAGGTCGTCCACCTGCTGCTGGACGGGTTCTTCGACGATCTGCCTGGCGATGCCGAACTGGCGGCAAAACTGGGTGAGGCTCGCGTCGAGGTGTTTGACCGGCTCGCGCCCGCGCTGCCCTTGCTGACACCGCTCGACATCTACAGCGCCATGCGTGCGGGCATGGCACTGCTGCCGGATGGCGAGACGCTGACGGACGCCTTGCGGCTGATCGCGGCGCCGGCGGTGCTGACGCCGGCCCTGCTGCGCCTGCAGCGCGGCGAGCAGCCGATCGCACCCGACGGCAAGGCGGATCATGCCGCCGACATGTTGAGGATGCTCAGGGGATCGGTTCCGTCGCCGGCCTTGGCCAAGGCGCTCGACACCTATCTGGTGACCGTGTGTGATCACGGGCTCAATGCGTCGACCTTCGCCACCCGCGTCGTCGCCTCGACCTTGGCCGGCCTGACATCGTCGGTACTGGCGGGCCTCGGCGCGCTCAAGGGACCGCTGCATGGCGGCGCGCCCGGCCCGGTCATCGATATGCTCGACGCGATCGCCGCGCATGGCGATGCGGCCGGCTGGCTGCGCAATGAGATCGCGCAGGGCAGGCGCATCATGGGCTTCGGCCATCGCATCTACCGTGTGCGCGATCCGCGCGCTGATGTGCTGAAAGCGGTGGTGCGCAAGCTGGGCGGCGAGGGCGGCACCGGCCGCCGGCTGGCTTTCGCCGAGACGGTCGAGCAGACGGCGCTCGAGGTGCTTCGGATCGCAAAGCCGCAGCGCTCGCTGCAGACCAACGTCGAATTCTACACAGCGCTTGTCCTGGAAGCGGCGGGCTTTCCGCCGCAAGCTTTCAGCAATGTCTTCGCCGCCGGGCGCGTTTCCGGTTGGGTCGCGCATGCGCGTGAGCAGCAGACCACCGGACGGCTGATCCGTCCGCAGTCACGCTATGTCGGGCCGGTGCCGGATCTCGTCGCCTAGCTCCAGTCTGCCAGGGTTCATGCCTGTTTCGAAAGCTACGGCCTCTCCGCTTTGCAGCGGAGGGGCTTTTTCGACATGACCGAAATTTCATGTGATCACGCGACCGTGTTCGTGTTCTTGCCTTGGTCCGTCCTTATATGCTGCACTGCAACATAAGCCGGCGACAGCTGCTTCCTTCCAATGACGTAGGGGCAGGCCGGCGCATCAGGATGACAGGAACGCCATGACGAAGAACGGCAAGGCGGAGGAAAAGAAGAAGATCAACATCGCGCTTCAGGGCGGCGGCTCGCACGGCGCCTTCTCCTGGGGCGTGCTCGACCGACTGCTGGAGGACGGCAGGCTGGAGATATCGGCCGTTTCCGGCACCAGCGCCGGCGCCATGAACGCGGTGGCGCTGGCTGACGGCTTTGTCCGCGGCGGAGTCGAGGGCGCGCGCAAGAAGCTGGACGATTTCTGGCATGCGGTGGCGGCGAAGGGCCGGTTCAGCCCGGTGCAGCGCATGCCGTGGGATGTTGCCTGGGGCAACTGGTCGATCGAGAACACGCCGGGCTATGTCTTCTTCGACACCATGTCGCGGGTGTTCTCGCCCTATGTCGCCAATCCGCTCGGCCTCAATCCGCTGCGCGACGTCGTCGCGCGGGAGATCGACTTCAAGAATGTCCGCGCCTGCAAGTCCATGGAACTGTTCATCTCCGCCACCAATGTCGAGACAGGGCAATTGCGGGTGTTTTCCGATGGCGAGATCGACCTCGATACGGTGATGGCCTCGGCCTGCCTGCCGCAATTGTTCCGTGCCGTCGAGATCAAGGGCGTGCCCTACTGGGATGGCGGTTATGGCGGCAATCCGGCGCTCTACCCGTTCTTCAAGACGGCGGCGACCGAGGACGTGCTTCTGGTGCAGATCAATCCGGTGGTGCGCGAGGGGACACCTAGAAGCGCCAACGAGATCCAGAACCGCATCGACGAGATCACCTTCAATGCCGGGCTGCTGCGCGAATTCCGCTCGATCGCCTTCGTCAAGGAACTGATCGCCGCCGGGCGTCTGCCGCATGGCGAATACCGCGACATCCGCATGCATCGCATCGACGCCGACGAGGCGTTCAAGGATCTGTCGGCATCCTCCAAGGTCAATGCCGAGTGGGCCTTCCTGACCTATCTGCGCGACCTCGGCCGCACCGCCGCCAGCGATTGGCTGGAGGAGAATTACGATGCGGTCGGCAAGCATGCAACGCTCGATCTTTCGGGCGAACTCGATGACGGGTTCAAGCCGATGCGCGGTCCCGCACCGGGCCGTCGGGTGAAGGAATTTCTCGCCGTTCGCAAGAACCCGGAGGCGGAGCGCCGTCGGGCCTGAACCTGACGGAACTGGCTTCAAGAGGGGGCAGCGTTTGCCGGCACTCGTGGCCAAGCTTCCGGAGCAGCGCCTGGTTCAGCGTTGGTGTGACAGCAACCTTGGCGTGCGGGAGAGCCGTCATCATGCTGACGTCTGTTGCCACTGACGATCGGATGGCGCCGGCCCCGGGGGCGTTCTGAGGCATCGGGCGCAACGCTCGATCCAGAATTGCGAATGGGACGAAACACACCCGGCGTTCTCGCGCCAGTCTCGCGCCGACCCCGTCGTCGCGCGTATCAGGACACGATGGGCGGGACGTAATACTGTCAGCGCATTGGTGTTTTCAGCATCTGGTTCGACCTCGGCGCATCGGGATCGGCACGCCTGATCCGAAGCAGCTGCCGCGCCTTTTCCCGAGCGATTCCAAGATCTTGGCCCGGCGTTGTGGTGCCGCAGCCCCTAGTCCCTCGCCGATAGCGGCGACGCGGATTGTCGGTTCGTGCCTGCACTTCAATCAGCGAAGCGAAGCGGATCGCGGCTCTATGCCGGAGACGGCCATGGCGATCAGGGCTGGTCGCCCGTCGCCTGCGTTTCAGGCCGGATCGTGAGCCGGCGGGCCGCTTCGTCAAGTAGACTGGCAAGTCACGAAGAACCGTTTCATGGCGGCCACAGCTTGTGCGGCTACGCAATGCTGCTGCAACTTTCGGACTATATTGCGGTGCAACTTTGATGTAGAAGCGCGCTCGCCGATCACGGCAATTTGAACCCGGTCAGGCGCGCACCCATATCGGCGACGCGCCCGCATCATAAGACGCGGTGCTGGCCGAACCCGCAGTGGAAAAATGACGATGCCTAAAATCAGGTTTCACAAGCTTGCAGCCATTGTTGTGCTCATCGGTTTCGCGGCGTGGATGGCGACAGGCGAGTTCTCATCGGTTGGCAGCGTAGCGGCCAACAAGGCCAAGGCAGCCGAGGTCGAGGGCAAGGCGCCGGACGCGAGCAAGCCGAAGACGGCGGAAGCCGAACCCAAGGCCACGCTGCGCACCGTCGCGGTGGTGACACCGCCGCGCAAGACCTATGCGCGCGCCATCCGCATTTCCGGGCTGACCGAGGCCGACAAGCGCGCGGTACTGGCAACCCGCGTTGCCGGCGTCATCGACAAGCTGCCTGTCAAGCAAGGCGATCACGTCAAGACCGGCGACCTTGTGCTGATGCTCGCCGCCGAGGAAAAGATCTCGATGGTCGACAATGCCAAGCAGCTCGTGGCGCAGCGCAGGGCCGAGCTCGATGCGGCCGAGCGGCTGGCCAAGACAGGTAATTTGCCGAAGCTGCAGCTCGACACCGCCCGCTCCAATTTGACCCAGGCGCAATCCCAGCTGGACACCGCGCAGGCCGAGCTCGACCGCAACGAAGTGAAGGCTCCGTTTGACGGCGTCATCGACCGGGTGCCGGTGGAACTGGGCAGCTCCGTCATGCAGGGCGGCGAGGTGGCCACCATCCTCAAGCTCGATCCGGTGATCGCGCGCGGCGAGATCAGCGAGCGCGACCTCGGCTATCTCAAGATCGGTGACAAGGCCAGCGTTCGGCTGGTCAGCGGCCAGACCGTCGAAGGCACCGTGCGCTATATCAGCCGCGACGCCTCGTCGGCGACCCGCACCTTCCGCGTCGAGATCGCCATCCCCAATGCCGATGGCTCGGTGCCGGCCGGCATGACGGCGGAAATCCAGCTCAGCGCGTTGCCGACCGACGCCGTGCTTTTGCCGCGCTCGGTGGTGACGCTGGGCGACAAGGGCGACCTCGGCATCCGCGCCGTGGGCAAGGACAACAAGGTGGCGTTCTTCCCGATCGACCTGGTCGACGACACGCCGACCGGTCTCGTGCTTGGCGGCATCCTGGCGGATGCGCGCATCATCGTCGCCGGCCAGGAACTGGTGAAGGAAGGCGATGAGGTTAAGCCCGTCGAGGCCGACCAGGCGACTATCAACAAGCTGATCGGCGATGCCACCGCCGGGACGCAGTAGCGCCGGCGCCGGCGCCGGGCCTTGCCCGGCGACAGCGTGTCCGTTCGCCACTCCCGAAGCCAACAGCAGGCATAAGTCATGGATATCGTCAGACTCGCAATCAACAATGCCCGCCTGACCATCTCGGTCCTGGTCTTCCTGCTGATTGCAGGCTGGGTCGCCTATCAGTCGACGCCGAAGGAAGCGGAGCCCGACGTTCCGATTCCGATGATGTATGTCAGCCTGATCTATCAAGGCATTTCGCCTGAAGATTCCGAGCGCCTTCTGCTGCGGCCGATGGAAAGCAAGCTGAAGAGCCTGAAAGGCCTCAAGGAGATGCGCTCGGCCGCTTTCCAGGGCGGCGGCTATGTGCTGGTCGAGTTCCAGCCGCAGACCAACCTGGCGACGGCGCTGCAGGATACGCGCTCCAAGGTTCAGGACGGCAAGGCCGACCTGCCGCAGGCGGCCGAGGAGCCCGTCGTCACCGAGGTCAACATTTCCGAATTCCCTGTGCTCGTCGTAACGCTGTCTGGCGAATTGCCCGAACGCGTGCTGGCGGCCGCGGCGCGCGAACTGCGCGACCGTATCGAGGAAGTGCCCGGCGTCCTCGAAGGCTCGCTGCAAGGCTCCCGCGACGATCTGGTCGAAGTCGTCATCGATCCGATGAAGCTGTCTTCCTACGGCTTGCAACTCGAACAATTGATCGGCGCTGTCGGCGCGTCCAACAGCCTGGTCGCCGCCGGCAACATCGAGGGCTCGCAGGGTAAATACGCCGTCAAGGTGCCGTCGCTGATCGAGACGCCCGAGGATGTGGCGGCACTTCCCGTGGTCGCCGGTCCCAATGCCGTGGTTCAGGCCAAGGACATCGCGACCATCCGCTCGACCTTCGCCGATGCCACGACGATCACGCGCCTCAACGGCAAGCCGGCCATCGCCATCGAGGTCAAGAAGCGCATCGGCGCCAATCTGATCGACACGCTGACCAAGGTCAGGGAGGTGTCCGACACCTTCGTCAAGACCATGCCCGAAGGCATGCACGTCACCTACACGCAGGACAAGTCGGTCTTCGTCAACCAGTTGCTCGGCGATCTGCAGAACCACGTGATGATCGCGGTGATCCTGGTGTTCATCGTCATCCTCTACGCGCTGTCCGGTCGAGCCTCGCTGCTCATTGGCCTCGCCATCCCGTCATCGTTCCTGATCGGCATCCTGCTGCTCGCCATGATGGGCTACACGATCAACATGATCGTGCTGTTCAGCCTGATCCTGGCGGTCGGCATGCTGGTCGATGATGCCATCATCGTCACCGAGTTCGCCGAGCGACGGATGAGCGAGGGCATGCCGAAGCAGGAAGCCTTCGCGCTCGCCGCCAAGCGCATGGCCGGTCCGGTCATCGCGGCAACGATGACCCGCATCGCCGCCTTCTCGCCGCTGCTGTTCTGGCCGGGGATCATTGGCGATTTCATGAAGTACATGCCGATCACGCTGATCGTCACGCTGTCGGCATCGATGCTCTATGCACTGGTCTTCGCGCCGACGCTGGGTGCGATCTTCGCCAAGGCGCCGCAGCATCACGAGGATGGCAATCGCGATGGCTGGTACATGGCTGTCGTCAAGCAGGCGGTGCGCTTCCCCATCACCGTGATGGTGCTCACCGTCGTCTTGCTGGCCGGCATCTTCGTCGGTTATTCGAAGTACGGTGCCGGCGTCGAGTTCTTCCCGAGCGTCGAACCCGATTACGGCCTGCTCTATGTGCATGCCCGCGGCAACCTTTCGCTGGCCGAAATGGATACCGCGACCAAGATTGCCGAAAACCGGCTGCTCGGCTGGCCGGGCGTGAAGTCGGTCTATACACGCGTCGGCAAATCCGACGGCGGTGGCCAGGACGTGCCCGAAGACGTCGTCGGCGTCATCCAGTACGAATTCATCGATTGGCGCGAGCGCAAATCGGCCAACGATATTCTGAACGACCTGCGTGGCGTCATGGCCGGCATTCCCGGCGTCGATGTCGAGGTTCGGGTGCCGGAAGCAGGCCCGCCGACCGGCAAGCCGATCCAGATCAGGCTCTCGGCCATCGATCCCAAGGGGCTCGACGAGAAGGCGCGCGCTGTCGCCGCGCGCATCGCCAAGGTGCGCGGTGTCATCGACATTTCCGATGGCTTGCCGCCGCCTGGCGTCGACTGGGCACTCGATGTCGACCGGGCCAAGGCAGCCCAGTATGGCATCAGCCCGACCTCGGTCGGGACGGTGGTGCAGCTCGTCACCAACGGCCTGAAGCTTTCGGAATACCGGCCCGCCGGCGCCGACAAGGCTGTCGACATCCGCCTGCGCTTGCCGGAGGACCGGCGCACGCTGTCGACGCTCGACGAGCTCAGGGTGCAAACCTCTCAAGGGTCGGTGCCGATCTCGAACTTCGTCGTCCGCAAGGCAAAGCCGAGCGTCGGCATCCTCAACCGCATCGACGGCGCCCGCACCGTGGTGGTGCAAGCCAACGTTGCCGCCGGCGCTCAGGTCGCCGCCGTGCAGCAGGAGGTCACCCAGGCCGTCACCGACATGAATCTTGGCAGCGGCATACGCTGGAAGCTGGCCGGCTCCAACGAGGACAGCGCGGAGGCCAGCGCCTTCCTCAGCAAGGCCTTCGGTGCCGCGATCTTCCTGATCTTCCTGGTGCTGCTGGCGCAGTTCAACAAGTTCACCAGCGTCTGGCTGGTGCTGTCCTGCGTGGTCATGGCGACGATCGGCGTGTTCCTCGGACTGCTGATAACAGGCGAGACGTTCGGCATCGTCATGTCGGGCATCGGCGTCATCGCGCTGGCCGGCGTGGTGGTGAACAACAACATCGTGCTGATCGACACCTATGACCGGCTGCGCGAGGAAGGCTGGGACAAGATGGACGCGGTGCTGCAGACCTGCCGCGAGCGTGCCCGCCCGGTGGTGCTGACGGCGGTGTCGGCCATTCTCGGCGTGCTGCCGATCGCCTTCGGGCTCGGGCTCGAAATCTTCCATCACGAGACGACGATCAACGCGCCGTCGACGCAATGGTGGATTTCGCTGTCCTCGGCGATCGTCTTCGGCCTGTCCTTCGCCACCATCCTGACC